>JBEKPC010000047.1:0-33401 GCA_049521155.1 Bryobacteraceae bacterium | reverse complement strand
GTCGAGAACAAATCCAGCAGCGAATCGACGCCGATTTCGCGGAGGGACTCGCGCACGGGCCCATGATCCGGACGGTTGATCCGCGCCTGCGCGTCATCGATGTTGATACGCAGAGGATCGAGCTGGCCCATGAAAACCATGTCGTAGCCCTGGCCGTTTCTGGTATTTGCCCAGACAGTGCCGTAGGGAAATGCTTCGAAAAAAGTGGCGAGCTCGCTCCGGATGGTCGGCTCGTCGGTCTCATAAAGAGGAACGTAGAGCGTGAACATGCCACCGGGATTGAGGTGACTTTTCACCGATTCGAAGTACTCCTTCGAATAGAGCGCGGCGGTGCCTTTGATGAAAACGTCGAGCGGGTCGGAGGCGATGATGTCGAATTTATCGGTGGTGGTGAGCAGATAATGGCGCGCGTCGTCGAACACGATATGGGTGCGCGGATCGAGCGCGACGTGGTAATCGGCGTCGCCGAAGTAGCGCGTGGAGGCGGGCGGAATCAGCGGCTCAATTTCGCAGATGGTGATTTTCTGAATGCCGGGATAGCGGGTGAAAGTGCCGGCGGAGACTCCTGCGCCGAAGCCGATGCCGAGCACGGATTTCGGATTCGGATGCAGTAGGGCGGGGAGGTGGCCGACCATCCGCTGGAGTTTCATATCGTAAATCTCAGTGGTCGCTTCGACGTGGCCGTTCACATTTACATAGATGGTGTTGTTGGGCCATTCGGTAATCGCCACCGACGAATTGATTCCTTCGGCGGCGTAGAGCACTTTCGACTGTCCGGCGTTGAGGGCCATGCGGCGGCCGTAGGCGATCAATTCGCCGGGCACAGGATCGACCGACCATGCCAGCAGGCAGGCGACGCCGATGGCCGCGGCCAGTCCCGCGAGGCCTGAGACGGAGCGCCGAAGAATCGGGAGAAGAACGATCACTCCGCCGATGGCGGTGGCGATCAACAAGACACGCTCGGATTGCTGGGAGCCGATGCGGGGGATGAGCAGCAGGCTCACCGCGAGCGCGCCGACGATTCCTCCCAGCGTATTAGCCGCGTAAATCGCGCCTGCGGTGCGTCCGGAATCGTCACGGGTACGCGCAATGGCGGCGCAGGCCAAGGGGAAACTGGCGCCCCAAAACAGAGTGGGCGGAAGAATCGCCAGGATGCAGCGCTTCAAATCGAGAAAATACATGCGCCAGGGATCGAGCGTGGTGAGCGCGTTATCGTTCCAGAAAGGAAGCACGTCGACGATCATGTACGCGGTCCAGGCGAAGCCGACGAGCAGCAGAATCTGGCACCATCCGAACGCGAGTTGCGGGCGCACGCGCTTGATCAGCCAGGAGCCGGCACCGCTTCCGATGGCCAGGCCGACGAGGAAAACGGCTAGGATGATCGAGAAAACATAGACGGTTCCCAGCAGCAGCATGCTGAGCAAACGGGTCCAGACGACCTCCGCGCCCAAGGCGGTGGCGCCGGAAATTCCGATGGCGAGATAGATCGGCCAGCGCGGGGGATCCTGAATTTCGACGGGGATTTCGGGCTCAGAAACGGTCGCCCCGGATAGCTTCGAGGCCAGCAGCCAACTGAGACAGGCGACGCCGATGTTGACGGCCGCGGCAAAATAAGTCGCGGTCGCCATGTTGTAAAGGCGCAGCAGATAGAAACCGGCGAACAGGCATCCGATCACCGCGCCGGCCGTGTTGCCGGTATAAAGATAGCCCCACCAGGAGACTCCGCTTTTCGCCCAACGAACGATCGATGGCAGAGACGCGCCCATCAGGATGGTTGCGGGCAGCATGCAGAGAGCGGCGAGGATTCCGCGCCACAGCATTCCGGGCATGCCGTGCTCGGCTCCAGCAATATAGAGGCGATTCAAAGATGGCAGGCTGAGCTGCACCAGAATCGCGCATGCCGCGATGCCCAGTTCGAGGACGGCGTAAATTTTCAGAGGATGTTCCGTGAAGCGCATGCGCGGGAACCAGATGCTGCCGATGCACAGGCCTCCCATAAAGGTGGCAAGGAGGATCCCCAGCGATACCGAGGTTGATCCGATCGCGAGTTGCAGCAACTGGTACCAGACCACTTCGTAAATCAGCGCGCACATGCCGCTGGCGGAGAAAAGAATCAGAAGGATGATTAACGGGACAATGCCACGGGATTTCAACGATGGCTCCAAGTTAGTTTTTCTTGACCGGCTCGCGGAAGGAACGCTCCACGGCGTCGTGAACGTCGACCGAGACGGGCTGATCGCGCCATAGCCAGCGCATCATATCGGGCAGGATCTCGCCGCCCATTTTCTGGCCGTGTTTGTTCATGCCCCAGGTGTAATTGACGTCGTAACCTTTTTCAGTCAGCGCCTTCATGAGGCGTACATTTTGAAGAAACCAGTCGCGAGTCTCGTCGTAAGTCCCGTCGGCGCGCATGCCGCGATTATCGTTGCGGCCGTCTTGCAGGTAAATGCGGATCGGCTTCTTATCGCTCTTGCGAACGATATCGGCATAGGCATTTCCGCCGCGCAGATTCACGAAGCTGCCGACGATGCTGAGGACTTTGCGAAAATCGTCGGGCCGCTGCCAGGCGACCGTAAACGCCGCAATCGCGCCGGAACTGGCGCCGCCGATGCCGTGGCGCTCCGGGTCCTTCGAAATGTTGTAGTCCTTGTAAAGCACCGGCATCAGTTCATCGACGATCACCTTCGCATAACGGTCGTCGAGCGAGTTGTATTCGGTGGGACGGTTGGTGTTCTTATCGCCCCACTCGGCCGGCGTCGGCTCCGGCTGCTCGGGCGTGTGGCCGGGATTGATGAAGACGCCGATCATGACTGGAATCTCCCGCCGGTAGATCAGATTATCCATAACATTTTGCGCCCGCGCGTCACCCTCGGGGGCCATGTAAGCCTGCCCGTCGTTAAAAATCATGAGGCTCGCCGGAACGGACGCGTCGTATTGCGCGGGAACGTAGATCCAATAGGTGTGAAAGGTGCCGGGATAGGCCTTGCTGTCGATTTTGAAGGGTCCGCGGATCTCGCCCTTGGGAACGCCGTCCTGCGGGAGGGAGTCGGGACCAAGTTTGTAATAGGCGTCGGGATTGGGAGCCTGTGCGGAGGCGGCGATGGCGAGGGAAAAGGCGAGAAACATTTTCATGGCGCGTCGCCAATCATGATAACCGAGAACGAGATCAGCGTTGCCTGTTCTATGGATACCCTATGATTTAAGAAGAGCCGCGAGTTGAGCGAAATCAAATTTCCATTCGAACACGAGGAAGTTAAGGGCGAAGAGAAACTGGCCGCCGCCGAGGCGAAGAACGAGGCGCAGTTGGAAATCGTAAAGATGCCTATCGTTGAAAACGCCGCCTACCTGCAATCCCCGATCCTCTCCGCTTTACCTTGGGTCAGCCACGGTTTTGGGACACGGACTGCATCCGCCCTTAGCGATTTGTCCACGCTGAAGCAGATTCATTCCGATCTGGTACTCGTCGCCGATCGCCCCGGCTTGCTTGGCGAAGGCGACGCCCTTGTCACTAATCGACCGGATTTAGCGATCTCTATCCGCACTGCTGACTGCTATCCGATTTTACTGGCAGATGCCAAAAATCGGGCGATCGCCGCCGTCCATGCCGGATGGCGCGGCACCGCGGCCCGCATTGTTCAGAAGACTATCGAGAAAATGAACGCCGCGTTCGGAACCTCGCCCGGCGATATTTATGCCGCCGTTGGACCCGGCATCGGAGTCTGCTGTTATGAGGTAGGAGAAGAAGTTGCCCGCCAGTTCGGAGCCGCGCGGACACACCTCGACCTCGCGTCGGAAAATCGGATGCAGTTGGAGACAGCAGGAGTGCCGCCCCAAAATATTGAAGCGTTCGGCGTCTGCACTTTTTGCGACGCCGAACGCTTTTTTTCCTACCGGCGGGAGAAGAACAATCCAGGCAGGATGACTTCGTTCATCGAAATCAGACCGAAGATTGGACCGGAAATTAAGCTGCGCTGACCAGCATTTCGTCGAAGTTCTCCGACGCATCGCCGGCTTGGTTGCGATCGGCCATTTCCTGGCACCCGATGCAGAACGGAGTCCACGGCACCGCTGCCAAACGCTTCGGACTGATGTCCTCTTCGCAATGCAGGCACACACTGAATGTTCCTTCATCAATGCGGCGCAAGGCCGCCCGCACGTTGCGGAGTAATTGCGATTCGCGATCCAGATTGCGGATCGCGAGCTCACGTTCGGCGGCGTGTTGTACTTCGTCCAGGGCGTCCGGGCTCTTCTCGATGGCAATTCCCTCGCGATTTCTCACGAACGCTACCAGCTCTGCCTGCTTCGCCTCCAGAATATTTTTAAATTTGTTTAACTCGTTCTTTGTCATGTTCTGCCTCTTGTCTCTTCTTTATCTTTTTTTTATCGTTCGTTCTGTTTTTCGTTTGTCCGCGTCACATCCTTAGACGCAGGTACAAGCAAAAAGGTTCAAGTCTTCATCCCGTTTTGACGACGGTTTGATTCTTTGGTTGCGAAATCTTCCATGCGAGAAGGCTTCGCTGTGGATGATCGGCCGAACGGCCAATTTGCGCAAGGACCTTTTGACCAAGCTTGTTTTGAACAAACTCGACCAAGCCGTCGCCCCGGCCGCAGGGCCTCCGCCCGTTGCGACCGTTGCTCTCCAAATCTGCTTCGCACAGCATACCATACCATTGTCACTTCCTGCAAGCAATTAAACTGCCAATTCCTTTGGGGCTCAACTGCCCGGCTTTATCCGACCTCTCGCCGCCCCCCGGGCCTGCTTCCTGCCACCGGTACATCGTACTCTTATCGGTCCGCTGTTCACAAACCATTACGCCGGCCCCGAATTTTCGGATGTCAGCCTGATGTCTTATACTGTCTAAGTAACCGGTAAAAATTCTCATTTATTCCCCATCGTTGTGAAAAATCTAGCCTCGCGACTCTCTCTTGCCTTCTCCTGTTGCCTGGCGATCCTGGTCGGTTGTACGTTGATTCCCTATGCCGGCATCCAAATGGATGAAGCGTTATTCGCGGGCCCATATTACCAGCCCGTCGCCCGGGAATTCCGCATCCGCCTGTTCCATCACGACATTCCCTTAATGGTAATGACATATATTGGGACGCTAAAAACGCTCCTTTATTGGCCCCTGATCGCCATTTTCCGGTCGAGTTTTGAGGCCCACCCATTCTACGCTGCCTGGGTTTTTCGCCTCCCAACGGTCCTTGCCGGAGCCTTAACCGTCTTTATTTTCTATTTCATGGCGCAACGATGTGCCGGGAGGTTACCCGCCGTCGTCGCCGCTCTGCTGCTGGGCTCCGATCCTACGTTTCTCCTTACCAACACCTTCGACTGGGGGCCAGTTGCGCTCGAACATCTTTTGCTTGTGACTGGCTGTTTTTTCCTGGTCAAATACGCGCAGAATCGGGTTCCAAGGGATCTGCCGCTAGGATTTTTCTTTCTCGCGCTGGCCCTTTGGAATAAGGCGGTCTTCGTTTGGGCGCTGGCCGGGCTGATCTGCGCGGCAGTGTCCGTCCTTCGTCACGAACTGGCGCAATTGACGACACGCCGGCATTTGCTGACTGCTGCTGCCGGATTCCTGATCGGCGCCCTCCCCTTCATGATCTACAACGGCCATCGCCGCGCGGAGACGTTCCGGTCGAACGGCCATCTTGAACCGGCCGGCGCGCCGGCAAAATTCCTGCATGTCCAGAGCGCGCTCGGCGGTTACGGATTATACGGATATTTGGTTTCCGAGGAGTATACCGATCGCCCGAAGGCTCCACTATCCCTGCGCGGTCGCGCCGCCGTTTACCTGCGCGATCACCTGGGAGAACATCGAGGCGCTGGCATGGAGTACGCCGCGATTCTCTCCCTGCTGGCCGTCCCGCTCTGGTGGCGTTCGCGCGCGGCGCGCTTTTGCGTGGTGTTCAGCGCCGTGGCCTGGTTTTTTATGGCGTCGACCCGTGACGCCGGCGCGTCCCTCCATCACACTGTGCTGCTGTGGCCCTTTCCGCAGCTCTTTGTTGCGATCGTGCTCTCCGCCCTTCGATGGCGATGGGCGGCCATTTTCCTCTGCCTCCTGCTGCTGGCGCTGAATCTGCTCACGATCGTTCAATATGTCGCGCAGTTTGAACGCAATGGCGCGGAAGGTGTTTATAGCGACGCCATCTACTCGCTGTCGAGCGCCCTTTCCGACGTTCCCGGCCAGACGATTTATATGCTCGATTGGGGCATTCAGTTCCCCCTGGATGTGCTTCACAACGGGCGCTTACATATGAGGAGCGGGCACGATCCATTCCTGACCGATACGCCATCGGACCTGGACAAGGCCGCCGCGCTTTTGATGTTTACCGACCGGCGTGCTCTTTTCGTTACCCATGCCGGAAAGCGCGAAGTCTTTTCCGGTGTCCACAAGCGTTTCGACGAGTCCGCCGCCGCGGCCGGTTGCCACGAGGACTCGCTTCGCACCATCCCCGATTCCAATGGGCGTCCTGTTTTCGAGGTTTTTCAGCTTGTCTGTATTCCATAGAGTGGGGATGCAGACATCTTACTAGCATGCGACTGATCGAACGGTGGCTGGAAGAGTTGTCGCCGTCCCAAAAGATTCTCGACCTCGGCTGCGGATCGGGTAGTCTCCCGATTCAATTGGCGGGACTGAATGTCGCCGGGGTGGACGTCGATCTCAAGGCGCTCGCCAGGAACGCCAAGCTTCCCAGCGCTTGTGCCGATAGCCATCGTTTGCCCTTCGCCGGAGGGATCTTCGACCTGGTCATTTGCCACCACAGTCTGGAACATTTCCACGATTTTCCCGGCACGATCCGCGAGATTCATCGCGTTTTGAAACCGGGTAGCCGCCTGTTCGTCACCGTTCCGGACGGCAGGAGTTTCAGCGACCGCCTGTACCGGCTCCTTCTCTGTGGCGGCGGACATCTGCAACGATTCACCTTCGACGGCATTGTGGCTGACATCGAATCCGGCACCGGACTACACTTGGCCGGATGGCAGCAGCTCTCGACTTCCTTTATCTATGTGGACCGGCGAAATTTTTTACCCGCGCCGCACGGCCCTCTGCCGGGTCCGTTTCCGAGAAGGATGCGCTGGCTCGGCCACTTGCCGTCGTGGTTTTTCGCTGGCTCCCGAATTTTCCTGAATCTGGCAACCCGTTTGGCGGACCGCTGCTTTACGACAAAATTTTCCCGGTATGGCTGGGCACTGGCGTTCGGTCCGGAAAAAGTGACTCCCGCGGAAGAAGCTGGCAGACTGAACGTCTGCATGTTCTGCGGCGCCGGACTGGAGCCCTCCGAACGCCGCGCGAAGCTGTTCTATCGTTGTCCGTATTGCGCCGGAGCAAACTATCTGTTCTAGATAGGCATGCGGGTCGATCTGTCCCAATTGTGTGTCACAGATCTACAAGCTGGCTCCCAAATTACTCGCTAAGTCGTTTTTTATCAGTGATCCAGATGCGGCCCGGCGCGTGCTAAATAGAGAGCGAATGCGGATTTCGTTTCATCTTCTGGCCAGTGTAGCCCTGCTCGCACCGGCGGGCGCGACGACACTGCTGAAGATGTCGATGAACGACTTGATCCTCCAGTCCACATCAATTGTTCGAGCCAAAGTGACCGGCTCACGATCGGTGTCCACTGGGCGCGGCGATATCTATACCTACTATCAGTTGCAGGTGTCGGAGACGTTGAAACAAACCGGGATTCTTCCGGCCGAAGTTGCCGTTCCGGGGGGCGTCTATGGGAACCTCCGCCAGATCGGGATCGGATCGCCTACCCTGACCCAAGGCCAGGATTATGTGCTGTTTCTGTGGACCAGCCGCACCGGGATGACGCAGGTGATCGGTCTCTCCCAAGGGATGCTCACCTTGACGCAGGACGCCGCAGGCGACACCGTAGTGAATCGCGCCGCGGCTGCCGATCAGATGCTCGATAAGGCGGGCAAGCCGGTTACCGATACGGCGCTGAAAATGAAGTGGAGCGACCTGCGCGCGCTGATCCTGAAGACCATCCCCAAAACGGCGGCGGCAAAATAATGACCTTCCCGAAGCGAGTTTTGACCATCGCCGCGGCTCTGACCGCGCTTTCCTCGCTCGCTTCCGGCTATTATCACTTTGTTTATTTCGCGGGCCGCAGCGGACCCTTTACGCCCATCAATCTGCGGTTTGACCTGACGAAGCTCACCAATAATACGGTCTACTACTTCATCTCCGACCAGGGACCGAACGTTTTCGTTCCCGGAGACAGCTTCACGGCCGAGATCAGCGAGCTGCAACTGGCGGCGAATGCCTGGAACAACGTGCCCAGCTCACAGATCAAGCTGGCCTATGGAGGGCTGGAAAACTACGCCGGGACGCAGCAGTCTTCTCCAGGAATCGATGTGATGTTCTCCGACGACAACATCGCCGTCGGCATTCTGGCGCAGACCAAAGTGACCACGCTCGCCGATGTCACTTCGATCAGCGGCGGTACGACGACGTTTCTGCCGATCCTCCGCTCCACCATTCAGTTTCGCAAGAACCTGACCGTAACCGTTCCCCAGCAGGCCAGTTTTTACGATAGTTCGTTCACCACCATGGTCCATGAGTTCGGGCATTCTCTCGGGCTCCAGCACACCTTGACGTCGGCCACGATGTCGACCTACATCACCCGTTCCACCACCAAGGCTGCGCCGCTCGCCGCCGACGATGTGGCCGGACTTTCGCTGCTCTATCCCACGCCGGGCTATCTGGCCACCACCGGCAGTATTTCAGGACAGGTGGTGCTGGCCGGATCCATGGTGAACCTCGCGAGCGTGGTTGCGCTGTCGATCACAACCGGAGCCGCGATCAGCAATTTAACGAATCCCGATGGCAGCTTCGAGATCGATGCCATTCCGCCAGGGAATTATCTGCTGTATGTTCATCCTCTACCGCCGCCCGCCCAGGGCGAAGTGGGGCCGGACGCCATTGTGCTTCCTTTGGACCCCGCGCAGACTCCTTTTTCCCCGGTAACGACTGGATTCGTGACCCAGTTTTATAGCCAGTCTTCGCCCGGCACGCGCGATTGGACCCAGGCCACTCCGGTCACGGTCAGCGCAGGAAACATCGCTTCCGCCAGTTTCGCCGTGCAAGGCAGCGCCGGCCCTCAGGTTTACGCCATGGAACTGGCGGGCTCGGTGAATAATGCCGTGGAGTTTAGTCCCATGCTCGAAGCCAACGGCGGCTACAGTATGGAGTTCCTTGCTCCGGGTACCGTGGTGAACAACAATCAGTTGGCTCCGGGATTGAGTGTCAGTTTCATTGGCGGTTCGGCGCCGGCCTCGATTGCTCCAGGATATGGGCCGAGTTACTTCGAAGACGGCTACGTCTCGATGGGGATTTATACTTCCGCGGTCTCGGCGACCACTCCGGTGGCGATCGCGGTGACCGTGAACAACGACCTCTATGTGCTGCCGGCGGCGTTTTTCGTGGTTCCGAACGGTCCTCCCACGCTTACGAATTCGTCTACAGGCACGGGTGGCGACGGTAGCGGGACGCTCACTGTTTCCGGCTCCAATCTATCTTCCGCCACGCAGTTTGTCTTTGATGGCACGCCCGCAGCGCAGGTGGTCGCGAATTCCGACGGATCCTTCACGCTCTGGGCGCCCCTCGCGCCGGCTTCCTACAGCTCGTCGATTGAAGCGCTGAATCCGGATGGACAAACTTCGGGGCAAGCGATTCCGGGCGGAACGCCCCTCCAATATCAATATAACTACGTGAATCCGGCGGCGATCACCTCCGTCAGTCCCCACACCGTTTCACCCGGAACCGACGTAATGATCCAGATCATCGGCGACAACACTAATTTCAATGCCCAGACGCCAATCGTCGGATTCGGATCGAGCGACATCGTCGTGAAGCAGGTATTTGTGATCAGCGCTACGGAGTTGCAGGTCAACGTCGAAGTGAATGCCGCGGCGCCCATCACCATTACCAACGTCACTGTGACCAGCGGCCTCCAGACCGCGACCTTCAGTCTTGACCTGGGCACGGGCGCTGGCCTCCAGATCGCTGCTCCCAACACGAACCAGATCAGTATGATTGCGCCGGTCACGGATCTCGCCACCGGACTCGCGGGCGTGCTCGTCGGAGGCATCGCCGCCATTAATTTGACTAGTGCACCCGGCCTGACCGGACCGGCCATGCCAGGCTGGACCTTGTATATCGGCGGCCAGCCGACTATACCGGCGTTCGTGAATGGCCAAGTCATTGCGATCGTCCCCGGCGGCATGACTCCCGGACCCGTAACGGTGCAATTGACGCCGCCCAGCGGCCCGCCGATCCCGTCCATCCTCATGAAGATCGACGCGCCGCCTCCGGTGATCGGGCTGATTCTCAACTCGGCCGGCGCCGTTTCCCCGACCACCCAAGTGCATCCCGGCGACACCCTGATCGTTAACGTCTCGAGCTTCGGCGACGGCATTACCCCGGTAACGATCCCGAACATTTTCGTCACCCTCGACGCCGTCAACGGGCAGGGAGGAATCAGCGTCCCCGTGCTTGCTTTGGCTTCCAATATTTCGTCGATTCAAATCCAGATCCCGACCACGGTTCCTAATAATCCGGCATCCCCGCTGACGGTCGGCATCGGCACGCGCGTTTCCGCGCCGGTTCCTCTGAACATCCATAATTAGAAGGTTGGATCAATCGACCGAAGTCCGGACCCGCGCCGCCGCCGCTCACGGTATAGAGCTTGCCTACATCGACATCTGGGGAAACACTCATCAGACGCCTGACGATGTAGTAGACGCCATTCTCAAATCGTTCTCCTCGGAGCCGGAGCCGCGTCCACTCCCCTCGACCGTAGTTATTCGCCAACACGAGGATTCGCTCGCGCTCCGCACCCCTGAAACCGGTGCCCTCAAACTGGAAATTCAGTGGGAAGGCGGCGAGATCGAATCTCATTCACTTCCCGAAATCGCGACTACGGACGGTGTCAGACGTGTGCCGCTCCCGCCTCTCCGCCTCGGCTATCACCAACTCCGCATCTACCGCGACAGCCTTGCGCTTCTCGTCGAATCCCACTTCATCGTCTGCCCCGCACGCGGGCTTACCTTCGATAGCCGAGCCGCCGGCGTCGCCGTCAGTCTCTACGGCCTCCGTTCCCAGCGCAACTGGGGCTGTGGCGATTTCACAGACCTTCATGCCGCCATCGATTCTTTCGCCCGCGCCGGTTGTGCTTTCATCGCCCTCAATCCTCTGCACGCCATCCCCAATCGCCAGCCCTACAACACCAGTCCCTACCTGCCGCAGTGCTCGCTCTATCGCAACTTCCTTTACCTCGATGTCGAGCGCACCGGCTCTCTCACCCTCACCACCGCTGAGATCCAGGAAATCGAGCTGCTAAGAACCTCCGAATTCGTCGAATATGAACGCGTCGCGTCTTTGAAGTTAGCCGTGCTCACCCGCGTCTTCGCGGCCTTCCCCGGATCACCGGACTTCGACGCCTATATCACCGAGCAAGGCCAGCATCTCCAAGACTTCGCCGTCTATTGCGCCCTCGATGCCGAAATGCACCGCCGCGATCCCAATATCTGGCTTTGGACCGATTGGCCTGCGCAGTTCCACGATCCCCGTTCGCCCGCCGTAGCCGAATTCGCACGCGAGCATCATCGGGATGTTCTGTTTTACAAATTCCTCCAGTGGCACATCGACCGCCAGCTAGCCGAAGCGCAAGCCCACGCCCTGGCAGTGGGGATGAAGATCGGAATCTATCACGATCTAGCCCTCGCCACGGACCGTTTTGGAGCCGACCTCTGGGCCAACGGCGCTTTCTACGTGAAGGGGTCCCGCGTCGGCAGTCCTCCCGACGATTTCTCGCCAAACGGCCAGGATTGGGCCTTCCCTCCGCCCAACCGCGATGTCCACCGCGACAACGGTTACCAGCTCTTCGCTCAGTCGATCCGCAACAACGCGCGCCGCGGCGGAGCCCTCCGCATCGATCACGTGATGCGCTTTTTCCGTCTTTATTGGATCCCCGACGGCAGGCAAGCCGACAGCGGCGCCTATGTGCAGGATTACGCCGACGATCTGCTGGGCGTCCTGGCGCTGGAGAGCCAGCGCGGCAACTTCATCGTCATCGGCGAGGATCTCGGCACCGTCACCGGCGAAGTTCGCCGGCGCTTAGCTGACACCGGCATCCTCGGCTACCGCATTTTCTGGTTCGAGCGTGATGGCGCCGGTAACTTCCGCCGCCCCGAAGAGTATCCAGCCCACGCCGTGGTCTCGACCACCACCCACGACCTGCCAACCCTGGCCGGCTTCGCCTCCGGCCGCGACATTGAAGCCCGCCGCGCCGCCGGGCTCATCGATGAGGAAGCCTATCGCGCCCAGCACGCCGCCAGGGACCAGGAGAAAGTCCACCTCGATTCGATCCTGCGGGACACCGGTTTTCCCAACGATCCCATTGATTTCCTGCTCTCGACGCCCTGCACCCTGGCAGTCGTCAATCAGGAGGATCTGACCGGCGAAACCGAGCAGCAAAACCTTCCCGGCAGCACCTGGCAATATCCCAACTGGCGTAGAAAAATGAAGATTCCGGTCGAGGATTTCGCCGCCATCGAAACCCGTCTGGCCCAAGCGATTGCCCGCAGTAGCCGCTCATAGATTGCCGGCTCTTGTCTTTTTCTACTAAGGACATTAATTTCTTGTAGTCCGGGGTCTGTTTTGTGCTAATATGCTTAAAGCTTTTGAAAACTTGGCACTTCGCTTTGATCCTCACCGCTCAACACCAGTTTGCAGCCTCCTGTATCAATCGATTTTCCCTGCGTTTCCATTGCTAGATTTAAGGAGATAATTATGAAAGAGACCGGAACGGTCAAGTGGTTTAACGCCGCAAAAGGATTTGGATTTCTCGCGCGTGAGAATGGCGAAGACGTGTTTGTGCACTTCTCGGCGATTGAGGCGACGGGCTACCGTTCGCTAGACGAGGGCGCACGCGTCCAGTTTGTTGTGAAGCAGGGCCCGAAAGGGTTGCAGGCCGAACAAGTAAGTTTGGCCTAGTATGTCAAAAACCTGCGGCGATACCGCTCGTTTCAACAGGCTTCGGAAGCAAAAGATTGCGTTGCGGCTAAAGACCCGCACCCTGCGCGCGGAGCTAAACGCCGCGGCAGCAGCCAAGCCTGTAGCCAGCAAATAACCACTTAACAAAATTGTGTGCGGCAGTATGAAAGTGCTCCGCACACAACTTCTTAAAAATCCATTCTCTGCCGCACCCGCCCAATTGCCCGTCAACCTGTGATCCGGCGATCCTACCGATTCTGACAGCAATCTCAATCCTCCGACGATTCCAGCGCTCTAATGAGCCACGCCCCTTCCGCCTTTGCGACGAACGCGCTGTGGGAATTTTCCACTATTTGACAGCGGCGGCTGACGCGTGAGGCAGCCTGGGAACAGGCACTCGCTTTCCGCTAGAATCCTTAGAGGAGCGCTTCTCTATGCTGCGTTGCATTTCCCACACGTGCCTCATAGCTAGCCTCACTTCCGCCTACTCCCCAGCGCAGACAGACCAGTCTCCGCGCTTCGAAGTCGCCTCCGTAAAGCCCGTGACCCGAGACGCCCGAATGGGGTATTCGGAGAATGCGGAATTCGTTCGGTACACCCGGCTTCCCCTAACGAACCTTATCTCTGAGGCTTACAACGTCGAGCTCGATCAGATCATCGGCCCTGAGTGGCTGAGTACCGAGTTCTATGCGATCACTGCAAAGCTTCCGCCTGGGGCCACCAAAGCGCAACGTCCTCAAATGGTCGCGAATCTGTTAGCTGAGCGCTTCGGCCTTATTGTTCACCGCATCGCGAAGGATGTTACCGGCTACGAACTCACGATTGCGCCCGGTGGTCCGAGGCAACTGATTCCGGCGAATCCCAAAACGGCCGCGGATGCCCCGCCGGACGTCCCCGGTCGAGGAGGCTTTGAGCGGCCGAAGGCCGGCGTCAATGGATTTCCTGTACTCGGCCCGGGCCTTAAATGGGCCGCTAATTTCGACAATGGAATGGAGAAAATCACTTTCAGAGGCAGTATGGCGTCTCTGGCGTTCTGGGTGAGAGGAACTCTTTTCGAATCTCCGTACGGCGACGGCGGGACAGTTCCGATCACTGACCGTACCGGAGTCAGTGGTACATTCGATTTCCACCTCGAGATTCCCAGCCCGCCATGCGGCTCCCCCCGCTGGTCAGGCTCCAAACGGGACAAACCTTCACCAGAGACGGCGATCCCAGCGTTGGTCCGAGCGACATCTCCGCAGCGCTTGAAAAACAATTGGGTCTGAAATTGAAGGCTGTAAAAACCAAGCTCGACTTCATCGTTGTCGATCACGTCAACAAGGCCCTGACTGAAAATTGAGCAGCACCTATCCCCGGCGCAAAAATCAGATTGAACTCCTCGTTTGTTGCCGCGAAAATGCCGCACACGCACCTCTCTGCACCCTCGATGATTTGGGGCCTTCGTTCCAGGGAGTGTATCACCGACGGCGTTGCCGTTTGTGATACGACGTGCGTGTTGAAAATGTCCTTAGGACACTCGCCCCAAGCGAAGTTCGATTTCGAGTAGGCGCCGCTCCAGCACATTGACTCGGCCAGACAGGGACGCGTCCAAGTTCGATTGATCTGCCTCAACCTTTCGCAGACGGATCGTCTGCCCCTCAGAGAATGCAGCGAATCCGCGCCGCAACTCCGTCTGCATGTCGCGCATTTTCTCCGTGAGCCGTGCTTCCATTGCGTCCAAATGCTGTTTTAGTTCCTGGTCCATAACTTCGCCCACTTAAGTCTACCGGAAAAATTACTTCGCCCCGCGATCCAGCCTCTCTACGCGACTCCCCATTTCGCCGAGCTCTTGAATTCGCTTGCCCATCTCGACGTCCACCTTCTCAGACCATGCAATCATCCGGTTCGTCCACCGCGCGCCCGTTTGCAGCATCGCCGCCTGCCGGTCCAGCCGGATCGCCTGCGCATCGAAGCGGCGCGATAAATTATCGATCTGGCGCTCCAGGCTCTCCTTCACATCGATCAGCAACGTGACCATGCCATCTATCCGGTTTTCCAGCCGGTCTGTCATCCGCGATTCCATCGCTTCCAGATACTGCTTCAACTCTTGGTCCATCGCACCACCAACCCAAGTCTACAGGAAATAATCCTTCACCTTGTCGAAAATCCCCTTCTCCTGAGGCTCATTTTCAGCCGGCAGTAACTCCCGCAACTGTTCGAATAATTTTCTCTGCTCGCGCGTTAGCTTTGCCGGAATCTTTACATCCAGGTGTACGTACAAGTCGCCACGCCCGCTCGAATTCAGTTGTGGAACCCCCAAACCCTTCAGCCGCAAACGGCTCCCCGCCTGCGAGCTTTCTGGAATCTTGATCGTCTGCAAGCCATCGAACGTCAGGATGTCGATCGAGTCGCCCAGCGCCGCCTGGCTAATATTAATCGGAACCGTGCAATGCAGGTCGCTCTCGTGCCGCTCGAAAATCGGATGCTCGGCCACCTTCAATACGACGTACAAATCGCCCGGCGGACCGCCATTGGCTCCCGGCTGTCCCTCTTGCGTCAGCCGAAGCTGCGTCCCGTTGTCGACACCGGCCGGAATATTCACTTTCAGCTTGCGCTCGCGCCGCAGATATCCGTCGCCGCGGCACTCCTTGCACGGACGCCGGATAATTTGTCCACGCCCGCTGCACTGGGAGCAAGTCCGCCGCACCGATAAAAATGCCTGCTGATAAATCACTTCGCCGCGGCCCCGGCACATCGGACACGTCACCAGTCCGTCTTCCGGCTCCGCGCCTTTGCCGCGGCATCGTCCGCACTCTTCCAGACGCGGAACTTGAATATCCACCGACAATCCGCGCATTGAATCTTCGAACGCGATTTCCAAGTCGTACCGGACGTCTTCGCCGCGCTGCGCCCGCGAACGTTTCTGCTGCCCGCCGCCGCGTCCGAACACGTCGCCGAACCCGAACACGTCGCTTAAAATATCTCCGAGGTCCGGAAATCCCGACGCATCGAATCCGCCGTTGCCCGCCGCCGATGGCACGCCTTGATGGCCGAACCGGTTATACGCCGCCCGCTTCTGCGGATCGCTCAGAACGCTATAAGCCTCGGCGCATTCTTTGAATTTTTCCTCGGCTTCAAGACTGCCCGGATTGCGATCGGGATGATACGTCATCGCCAGCTTGCGATAGGCGGTCTTGATCACGCCATCGTCCGACTCGCGCTCCACGCCTAGGATTTCGTAGTAATCTCGTCTGGTCACGGAACTCATTTCGCCTGCGGCTCAACCGCCACTTTTACCATTGCCGGCCGTAGCATCCGGCCTTTGAAATTGTAGCCTCGCTGAAATTCTTCGAGGACTGTATCGGGCGCTGCCTCCTCCGTCTCCACCTTATCCACCGCGTGGTGAACATGCGGATCGAAAGCCTGCCCCTCCGATATAATCGGCTCTAGGCCCAGTTTCTTCAGGCCCTCGTAAAACCGCTGATAGATCAACTCCATCCCTTTGACATATTCCTTGTCGCCGGATTCCACCTTGAGCGATCGCTCGAAATCGTCCAGCACCGGCAGCAGCGCGCGAACCGCTTCCATGGACGCGTATTCAAACAGTTCGCTGCGTTCCCGCTCTACCCGCTTCTTGAAATTCTGAAATTCGGCCTGGCTGCGCAATACCCGGTCCTGCAGCTCGGCTTTTTCGCCGGCCAGCTGATCCAATTCCCTCTGCATCTCGCTTGGATCGGGCACCGGCGTTTCCGTTGTCGTCTGGTCGCTCATTAATTTTTAGGGTAACATTATGGTCAATCAGAGGCTGGCGTCCGGACCCGCGGAAAGGGACGTCGCAGTTCCGGATTCCTCGCCAACCCCTACTGCCGCGTACACTTGCACCTTTACCAGATGCGTCGGTGATGGCGGATTTTGATACGTGATCTCGTAATAGGGAGCCGCGCCGTCCGACAAGGACAATGAGAATTCCTCCACCACGTCCGGTCCGTTCCAAATCACAAATTGCCGTGCATCGAGTCCCTTTACAAACTGATCTTCCTGGTTGAGATGGACGCCAATGTGGACACGAATCGTGTGGGCGCTGCCACGGCATTCTATCTCGCGGAATTGCACCCGCAGCACACCGCCGTCCCGCAATTCCGTTGTTCGCTGGCGGAGCTGCGCTGCGGCGCGAAACGCCCTCTGGCGCGTCACCGGATCGGCGTCTTCCATCAGTCGCGTCAGTCCCGGCAGGAAGCGAGGGTCCTCCACGTAGCCCATCGCCCACGCCGCCGCGGCGCGCGAGAGCGAGACCTCGGACTTGCTCAGACGGAATAAAAGAGGAACGGCGCTCTCGTCGCCCATCTGGTACAAACCGACGATTCCGTTCGCCGCGATCCGATGGTTCTGGTCCCGGGAAGCCTTTAAAAACGCTTCCCGCGCGGCCGGAGTCGCCAGTCCCCACAGGGATTCGACGGCGTTGGCGGATACGCGCGGATCGCGCTCCCCTTCGCTCAGCGCGAAATTTGGATTTTGATAAATGTGTCCCATCAGCAGGACCGCCTTGCTGCGCAGGCGTGCATTCGGACATTTCGAGAGCCGGCGCAGCGCGGGCAGTACGGTCGAGGGCGGACTCCTTTTCAGAACGGCAAACACGCGCGACGCGAAGCGCGCCTCCGCGTCGGTCGAGAATCCCAGCGGAACCAGCATCTCGGCCAGTTTCAGGCCCGTTTGCGGGTCCAGCTTGTTCGCCCGCCGCACCAAGTCGAGAGATTGATCCAAAGTGTATTTCTCCGGATCGCAAACCGCTCGTAGCCATTCCGGTTCCGCCAGAAGAATCGCCACCAGGAATTGGGAGCCCGCCAGCTCCGGTCCTTGCAGTACTTCCGCCGCCGCCGCGGCAAAGGTGCCGGAGTCCAAGACATAGATCTCCCGGATCGCTTTGGCGGCTAGCACGCTGTTCGATCCGAAATTTGTAGCGAGCGTTCTCAGCAGATCCGTGCGCATCATACCCTGCCGAACTTATCGGCGGGCCGGCACGGAACTTAAATGAACATCTCTTCGTCTGCCGTCGCCTGGGCCGGACTGGGGCGTCCGCCGCGCATCAGATAAAAAATGGCTGTGCGCACTCCCGCCGCCACGCCTTGAATTTCGCGCAACGGCGTCATGATTCCGTTCTGGACCACGGCTACCGTCTCCTGTGCTCGCGACATCGTGTCGTCGATCACCATTTCAGCGTGCGCCAACTGCACATGCGCCCGCGCGCTGGCGTCTTCGAGCACGCCGTCGATGCGCGCTAGTTGCAGCCGCGTCACGTCGAGAATATCGCTGGCCTTCGTCGTGATTTCTTCAATTTGCCGGCGGCTTAGATCGACCGCCGCGGTGGAGCTGACCACCAGCGCCTCCACCTTCGGCAGCATCAATTCCACCTTCGGAATCACGCGCTTCATGTGCTCTTCCGTGGCCCGCGCCGACTTGAAGATCCCGTACAACATCCCCGCTTGAATACAGAGCGCGATGGCCGAGATGACGACGAAAACGGCAAGAATAATGTTGGTGGTTTCCATTTTATGTTTGGAGGCGTACGTCGAACGGAGCCCGCACGCCTCTCCTTAGAGTTAATCTCCCGGAGTGGTGGTCGCCTCCCGGTAGGCTTGTTTGCCGGCCTCGACAGCGGAGGCCAGGTTCTCTTTATGTTTCTGAATGGTCTGCTTGCTGCGCTCCAGCGCCTCTGCCGCAGTCTCTTTTATGTTGCCCGCCTGCTGCTTCATGTAGTCGCCGCCCTCCTCCGCTTTGCTGCGAAGGAACTCGCGCGTCTCTATTCCGGATTTCGGCGCAAATAGCACGCCCACCGCAACTCCCAGGCCGAGGCCCAGGAAAAAATAAGACAGCTTGCTATCATCCTCCATGTTGCGTCACTCCTTTCTTTAGAATGGACTCTTAATACTTATGATCGTTTCTCCCAGAGTAGCAAATGGCTAAGCCGCTCGACGCAAATGGTTTGATGTCGTTCGCCGCGCAGGCGCTGTCCGCGCGGGCGTTGACGATTTCTGAGCTGCGCGAAAAACTCAAGCGGCGTGCCGCGGACCCGGACGATGTCGATATCGTGTTGACGCGGTTGAAAGAATCGGGCTATTTGAACGATCAAAAATTCGCGGAATCCTACGCCAGTTGGCGGCGCGACGACGGAGGCTTCGGTAAGACACGGGTACTGCGGGATTTAATGGCTCGGCGAGTGGCGCCGGCGGTAGCCAAGCAGGCATCCGAAAAGGCGTTTGAGGGGACCGACGAAATCGCGATGATTGAAAAATTCCTGGCGCGAAAATATCGCGGGAAGGATTTAGGCGCGCTGCTGAAGGAAGAAAAAAACCTTGCTTCGGCGTATCGGAAATTGCGTTTGTCGGGGTTCAGCACGGGAAACTCGGTGCGGGTGCTGAAACGCTATGCCGAGCAGGCGGAGCTCCTGGAAGACGACCTTAATGAGGCATAATACACACAATACGTCGCCCGATCGCGGCTTAAACGGCCATAAATTACACCACAGCGCAAGGATTCGATAATTCGCC
Organism: Bryobacteraceae bacterium; assembly: GCA_049521155.1. Classification (GTDB taxonomy): domain Bacteria; phylum Acidobacteriota; class Terriglobia; order Bryobacterales; family Bryobacteraceae; genus Palsa-187. The sequence goes on along the minus strand of JBEKPC010000047.1, from coordinate 13,873 downwards.
GATTTCGGCTACTTTGATGGTGACGATATCGCCTGCGGCGAGGGCGGAATCTTCCTTCACGATGATTCCGGTGCCGGTCAAAACCACGGAGCCGGCGGGAACCGGGTTCGACCGTAATAAGTATTCGACCAGCGTCTCGAAAGTCCTTCCCAGCCGCGAGATAGACGTTGCACCCGAGAAAATTTCAGCGTTCCCGCGCAGGATCGTGCACGTCATATCGAGGGCGTGTGCATCGGCGATTTCATCGACCGTCACAATCACCGGACCCAGCGCGCAGCAGGCGGAATATGTTTTCGATTGAGGTAGATAGAGAGGGTTTTCGCGCTCGATATCCCAGGCCGAAACGTCATTGGCCAAGGTATAGCCTAAAATTCTTCCCTTGCCGCCGAGCACTAACGCGAGTTCGGGTTCGGGGGCGGTAAATTTCGAATCGGCGCGAATGCCGATCGGCTGGCCCGGTCCCACGCAAACGCGGGCCGTGCCTTTAAAGAAAATCTCAGGACGATCGGCTTTATAAACGTGGGCGTAAAAGCCTTCACGCGTGCCGTGCTCCGCGTCGCGGAATGCCGCGCTGGTTTCATAGGTGCATCCGCAACCCCAGACTTCACGGGGTTGCAGAGGAATCAGAGGCTCGGCTAAAACCGCCTGCCGTGTGGCGAGTCTACCCGCAATTTCCGAAAGCGGCTCGTTCTCTTTCTCAGCACGGCCGATGAGATCGAGCAGAGTGTAATCCGGAATCGGGCGAGCGGCGGCGCCGTTGAAAATCGCGGCGGTGGTGGCGCCGTTCCACTTTATTTGTCCTAGTCGCATTTCAGTATTTGAGGTAGATGGTCTTCCAGTCGCTATAGAAATCCATGGCGGCGGGGCCTTGTTCTTTCGGGCCGAAGCTGGAATCTTTCGAGCCGCCGAACGGTAATTGATATTCTACGCCGGCGCTCGGCAGGTTGACGGTGAGCAGGCCGGCTTCGGCTCGCTGCACGAATTCGAAGACACGGGAGATGTTCGAAGTTTGAATCGACGACGACAAGCCGAAAGGGATTTCATTCGCGATGCGCATGGCGTCTTCGAAATCGGCGGCGCGCATAACAGCGAGTACGGGGCCGAAGATTTCTTCTTGAGCGATACGCATTTTTTCAGTGACGTTGGCGAAGATAGTCGGCTCGACAAAAAATCCTTTATCGTAATCGCCGCCTATTAAGCGATTGCCTCCGCATAATGGCTCGCCCGCTTCCTGGCGGCCGATCTCGATATATTCGAGGTCGGTCTTGAGCTGGGATTCGTCGACCGCGGGTCCGATATCGATACCTGCTTCGAGACCGTTGCCGACCTTTAGTTTTTTCGTGCGTTCCACCAGCGCAGCCAGAAAACGGTCGTAAATTGCGTCTTCAACAATCACGCGGCTAGTGGCCGTGCATTTCTGGCCAGTGGAGAAAAACGCGGCGTTGACCGTATTCTCGACGGCTTGCTCGAAATTCGCATCGGCGAGCACGATGGTAGGATTTTTTCCTCCCATTTCAAGCTGGATGCGCAGGCGGCGCTTGGATGCTTCGGCGTGGAGCCATTCGCCCACTCCGCAGGATCCTGTGAAGGAAACTGCTTTCAGCGCCGGGGCTGCGATCAGAGCTTTACCCAGCGTTCCGCCGGAGCCGGCCACGAAATTTACAACGCCTTTCGGAATGCCCGCTTCGCGGCACGCTTCAACGATGCGCCAGGCGCACAGCGGCGACGCCGACGCCGGCTTAACCACGATCGTATTGCCGCAGATCAGCGCCGGAGCCATTTTCCACGCCGGGATCGCGATGGGGAAATTCCACGGCGTAATCAATCCAACCACGCCGACCGGTTTGCGCTGGGCCCACATGTGGACGCGATCGCGCTCCGAGGCGACGACGGGGCCGGGCATGCGCGAGCCTTCTCCAGCGAAGTAACGGAAAATGTTGATGGCCCGCCGGACTTCGCCTTTGGCTTCGGGAAGAGTCTTGCCTTCCTCGCGCGTCATTTCTTCGCCGAGTTGATCGAACTTGCGTTCCAGGCCATCGGCGACGCGATAGAGCAATGCTCCTCTGGCAGGCGCCGGCATCGCGGACCACGCGGGGAGCGCTTTGGACGCCGCCTCGACGGCGTCCGACATGTCCGTGGGAGTGCCGAGAACGAATTCGCCGACGACGTCAGAAGTGTCGGCAGGATTGCGATTTTCGAAAGTCTGGCCGGCGACCCATTGGCCGTCGATGTAGTTTTGGAATGTCGGTGTGGGCATTTTTTAGATTAATCGTGTTTGTGGGGCGGCGCCATGCGCTGCCAGCGATGCTACCGAGCCGTGACCGCAGGGAGCGGTGTCTTGAGTGCCAATATCCTGCACTAAAACTTAACCTTCGGAGCCTGTTTGGCCGCGTCGTCGGCCTTGAAATAAGCGTCTTCACGCTTGAATCCCCAGATGGAGGCGGCGATGTTTTTCGGGAACAGCTCGATGTCGGTGTTGTATTTCTGCACCGTCTCGTTATACTTGCGGCGCTCTACGGCGATGCGGTTTTCGGTGCCCGACAGCTCATCTTGCAGGCGCATGAAATTCTCGTTGGCTTTCAAATTAGGATAATTTTCGACCACCACCAGCAAGCGCGACAGCGCCGAATCGAGCTGGCCGTTCGCTGCGATTTTTTCTTTCGGCGTCTGCGCGCCGCCCAAAGCGGCTCTGGCGCTGGTTACGGAATCGATGGCTGTTTCCTCATGCTTGGCGTAGCCTTTTACTGTTTCGACCAGGTTCGGAATCAGGTCCGCGCGGCGCTGCAACACCACGTCCACCTGGGACCAGGACGCTGTGATGGCTTCGCGTTCCTGCACCAGTTCATTGTGCGTGCCGAACAAACTGCCCGCCATCACGATGCCGACCAATACAATCAGGCCGACGATAATCAATGCAATTAATCCTAATTTCATACATGTCCTCCGTGTTCTGCTGGTTTTACTTCCAGGCCGTCGACGAATTCGACCAGGCGGCGGATGCATTCCAGATACTGCGCGAACAACTCGCCCGGATCGCCTGGATCGACGGATTTGTCTTCTCTTACGTCGAGCAAAATATCGAACGGCTTCACGTCCATTTCGAGTGTCTCGCCCAATTGCCTGACGACCGCGCGGCGTTCGGATTTGGCGTGCGTGCCGGACAAGACCAAGGCGTGGCGGGCCAGCATACAGAAGGTCGAAACGGAATCCACGCACAAGGTGAACAGCTTTTCCGGGTCCGATAGAATGCCGGCGGCTTTTTGTCTGAGACGAAATAATTTGGCGCGGAGCTCATGCTCGACTTGGGCCCGGTAATATTTCGAATCGATATGAACGTCGGCAATGACGTCCGGACCATACAACATTTTGCGCCGGTCCTTCATATCGTGATATTCGATGGGGAAACAATCGGCGGCGTGGTGGACTTCCTCCTCGCTCATGAGCAGAGGCGCAGGATGCTTGTGCTCTCGCCACCAGCGGAAGATAGGTTCGGATTCGCCGAGCTCGCGCGGCGTGATCTGCTTGAGCACGCAGAGGACGTTGAGGTCGGAGAATTTCGCGTGGTGATCTTCAGACGCCCCGGATCCATAAAGGATCACCGACAGCAGCCGGTCCTGATAGGCACGTTCGAGTTTTGTGACCAGTTCTTTTAGTTCGTCCATATCATCACCAATCGCTCGATGCTCCGCCGCCGCCGGAATCGCCTCCGCCAAAGCCTCCGAAGCCGCCCCCGGAATCTCCGCCACCACTGCCTCCGAAGCCGCCGCCGGACCAGCCTCCTCCGCTGCCGCGTCCCATCATGTTACCGAGGAACATACCGGTAAGGAAACCGGTGAAGCCTCCGCCGCCTCCACCGCCCATGCGGCCCAGCAGCGAGAGGATGAAGAAAATTCCGATGATGATGATCGGCCACGGAATGCCGCGGCTGACGTGCGACCTGGTGCGGACCCGCGCGTCAACCGGAAGATCCACGTTTTTTGCTGCGGCGATTTTCGCTCCAAACTGTTGAGCGGCGGCCAGCGCTCCCGGACCATACGAGCCTTGGCGCAGGATGGGCCGAATGCCGCGCAGGATCGTGCCGGAGTCGGCATCCGTGATGACGGGTTCCAGGCCGTAGCCGATCTCCGCGCGGTCCTTGTGATCCTTGACCGCGAACAGCAGCAGGATGCCTTCGTCATTCGGCTTTTTGCCGACGCCCCATTGGTGATAGAGCTTGTTGGCTACATCGGCGACATCGTCTCCATCGAGGCTATCCACCGTAACGATGGTCATCTGGGCGCCAGTCGCACGCTCCAGGATTCCGCAGTATGCCTCTAAACGCTGCGCGTTGGCGGCGTCGATGGCGTGGGCGAAATCATTGACGTAGCCGGTCGGCTTGAGCTTGGTGATGTCGAGCGCGAAGGCGGAGACACAGAAAAGAAAAACAAGAACCGCCGGTAACCGCCGATGAACGGAGATCATATCGAGCGCATTAGATCCTGACGGCGGACTTTGAAGCCTTCGAGGCGGCCCAGCATGGCGATCGCCATGTGTTTGGGGTCGAAAAATTGCTGCGCTAATTCGAGCACTTCCTCAGCGGTGACTTTTTCAATCAGGTCGAGCATTTCGCCTAGCGAGAAGAAGCGCTTGAAATATAATTCCTGGCGCGCCAGGTTGCCCATGCGGCTCGAAGTCGATTCCAGGCCCAGCACATAGGAGCCTTTCAGATGATCTTTGGCGCGGCGCAGTTCCTCCGGCGTGACTTGGTGGGCCGCGATCTCGCCCAGTTCGTGCACCACCGATTCGATCACCTTGCCGGCGGTTTTCTGCGACGTTCCGGCATAAACCAGCATGCAGCCGGCATCGCGATACATGGTCAGTTCGGAATAGACGGTGTAGGCCAAGCCTTGTTTTTCGCGAATATTCTGGAACAGGCGGCTGCTCATGCCTCCGCCGAGAATCGCGTTCAGAATGTAGCATGCGAAGCGCTTCTCATGCGGCATCGAGATCGAGGGCACGCCTAAATAGAGATGGACCTGCTCCAGCGAATTTTTATTGCGGAATACCAGCGGCGCGTGAGGCTGCGGAGCCGCTTCCATCTTGCGCGTCTTGCGCGGTTTCAGATCGGCGAATTTTTCCTCGGCCAGCGCGACCAGCTTGCGATGGCTGAGATTTCCAGCAGCGGTAATCAGGATGTTCGAAGGCGCGTAAAACTGTTTATAGTACTTCTCCACCTTGTCCCGATCGAAGGTGCGGATGGTCTGCTTGGTGCCTAGAATCGGGCGTCCCAGCGCGTGACCTTTCCAGAAACTGCTGGAGAAAATTTCGTGGATCAGGTACTCGGGGTTGTCGACTTCCATCTTCAACTCTTCGAGGATGACGCCCTTTTCCTTCTCGATATCGTGCTTGGCGAACAGAGGATTGCGAACCAGATCGGCCACCACGTCGAAAGCTTCCGGCAGATGCTCGTCGAGGACTTTGACGTTGTAGCTGACCAGTTCCTTGGAGGTGAACGCGTCCAATCCTCCGCCAATCGAATCGACCGAGCGGGCAATCTGTTCGGCGGACCGGTTCTTGGTGCCCTTGAAAACCATGTGCTCGATGAAGTGCGTCAGCCCGCTCTCCTCCGGCGTCTCCTCGCGGGAGCCGGTGCCGATCCAGATGCCGACCGTAACGCTGCGGACGTGAGCCATCTGCTCCGTTACCACGCGTACGCCGTTGGGCAGGACGGCGCGTTCTATATCTCGAATTTTATGCGTGGCCATGTAAGTTCCAGTTTACCATGGTAAACTAGTGGCATGGCGCAAAGTATTGTAGGGATGGAACTTACTGACATCCAACAAGCTTTGGGCGCATCGGAGCCGGGATTTCGCGCGAGGCAGATCTATCAGGCGGTGTATCGCCAAAGGGTTCAGGATCTAGCGCAGATCTCCAATCTTCCCAAGGTGTTGAGGGCGCGGCTCAGCGCCGATCTGCCGTTAGGCTTACCGGAAATTGAGCGTCGTTTTGAATCCAGTGACGGCACCCGCCGCTATCTGCTCAGGCTCGCCGACGGCAAGACGGTCGAGACGGTTTGGATGCCCGAAGGCGAGCGCTCGACGATCTGCATTTCGAGCCAGGTGGGCTGTCCCGTCGATTGCAAATTTTGTCTGACGGCGCTGCTGGGCTTGGAGAGGCATCTGACGGCGGGTGAGATTGCGGGCCAAGTGCTGCGGGTCGCGGCGGATAATTCGCTCGAAGCGGGCGCCGATCGGATGAACATCGTGATGATGGGGCAAGGCGAACCGCTGCTCAACCTGGCCAACGTGATTAAAGCGACGCGGCTGATGGTGGATCCGGAGGGCATGGCGATTTCGCCGCGCAGGATTACGCTATCTACCTCAGGAATCATCCCGAAAATCGATGAATTGGCGCGTGAAGTCGTGCGGCCGAAGCTGGCAATTTCGCTGAACGCGTCGACCGAGGAGCAGAGGCGAGAGCTGATGCCGATCACCCGGAAATATCATTTGGCTGAATTAATGGACGCGTGCAAGCGCTATCCATTGCGTCCATGGGAGAAATTGACGTTCGAGTACGTGTTATTGAAGGACGTCAACGATACGGACGCGGACGCAAAGCGGGTCGTGAAGCTGCTGGCGAATCTGAATGCGAAGGTCAATCTGATCGCGTTGAATCCAGGCCCCGGAATTCCATTTTCCACGCCTTTGCCGGAGCGCGTGGAGTCCTTTCAAGCGATCGTGAGGCGGGCGGTCCCATGTTTCGTGCGAAAGCCGCGAGGTCTTGATGTGTATGCAGCGTGCGGCCAGTTGAAGAGGATGGAAACGGGTAGCGAGTTTTTTGTGGTCATTTAAGGCGTCTTACGCGCGATCTTTTGCGCGATTATGGCGATTTAAGGTCAGCTAATTTGTACGGTCAACGTGAGGGCGGAGAGGATTACGGTCAGATTCGGCTGGGAGCCGGCGCCTTGCCAAACCAGATTCCGGGCGGCCAACGAGCCTTGCCAACTCGCGACGCTTGGCTGCTCGTTGTAGATTGCATCGAGCGTCACGTCGCCGTTGGTCCAGTTTCCGGATCCGGCCAGGGCCGTCGAAAACATCATGGTCGGCGAAGGATAAATTCCTGTGCCGGTGAACGGATTTACGATCAACATCGTCACGACATCGCCTTGCACCGGGTCCGTCCAATGCAGGTTGAGAATCACGCTGTAAATCACTCCGTTGTTGTAGTAGCTGACGGTGCTGGCAGTGGCGGCTGTGGTTTCACCAGGGGCTGCGCCGATCTGGTAGGTGACGGTACCGGTGCCTGCGCCGGTGCGATAGTTGAAACCTTCGACGGCGGCGGGATCGGCGCTGACCTGGAACGAGAAGCTGGCGAACTTGATCGCCAAACTGTTTTGAAAACCCATCCCCGCCCACATGAGATTGCTGGCATTGAAGCTGCCGCTATAGCTGACCCCGCTTCCGCCGCTCTGCTGGTTGACATAAAGGAAAGCGGAGCTTCCCGAATTGCTCGCCCAACCCCCGAGAGGAGTCTGGCAATTGAAGCCGATCATGAGATAGGCGATGTTGTTATAGGTGGTGGTCGAGGGCGAATAGTTGAACAGGGAAATCCCAACCTGGACCTGACCATGCGTTGCGTCGATGAAGCTGACGTTCAGAGTCAGAGTGCCGGAGCTATCGTCTTCGAGCGCTTGCACCACGCACTGGGCGTTGACGGACTGCTCATTCTGGATCTGATAGTTGATGGAACCGGTACCGACACCTTGAAATGACATAGATCCTTTCAAGGATGCTGAATGGTCAGTGTCAGCGCCGACACGTCGAGGCTCACGTTCGGTTGATGCGGACCGTCCTGCCACGGCAAGTTGTTCGCCACGAGCGAACCCTGCCACAAGAACTTGTTGGCGGTTTCTGAATAGATCGCGTTCAAGGTTGCGCCGTTGCTCCAGTTACCGGGGGTGGCTACATCGGTCCCCAACACCACGGCGGCAGTGAAGGTGCCTGTTCCCGTGAAAGGATAAACCTGCATCCAGAAGTAGCAGTTTGCCTCCGTCGGATCGTACCAAATGATGGTCATCTGCACGCCGTAAATGATCCCATTGTCGAAGAAACTGGTCGACGACACGCTGACGTCCTGCGTCTGCACTGGATTGGTCCCGAACGTATAAGTGATGCTGCCCACGCCTCCGCCGGGCACCATCGTAATCGTATCGGCCGTGATGCCTTCAGAAACGGCGAGGCTGAAACCGGCGAGTTCAACGGCAGTTTGGTCCGCGTTCGCCGGACGGAAAAATCCACTGTACATGGTGATGGAGCCAATGGACGACTGGTGCAGGAATAAACGGCCGGGAGTGTCGACGGATCCAGATGACGTTTTCATTCGGAGCGACAAGCCGGCGTAGTCATGCTTCGCCGCGGAATAATCCGGCACGGCGATTTCGATGTGCACAGAATCCGAAATTTGAATGCGTAAGGTCAGAGCGCCCTTCGCTTCCACCTCACATTTGATCGCGTGGATGAGCGGCTGATCGCCGATCCGATAATTGACTGCGCCGGTTCCTGAAAAGGTCATCGCCGATCCTCCAGTCCACTTCCCTGGTTGCTGAAAAAAGAGAACAAAATATCGGCGGAGGGCTGATTCGCGGGAACTGGATCGTCGGGCGGTCCGAAGAGAGGGCCGGGAACAAGCGCTTGCACCGAGAACGTTCCAATCAGGGCGCTGGCGTTGCCTTTCACGAAGTAGGTGGTGAGGTCGCTCGCGGTGTCATTTCCGGCGGTCCAGACTAAACCGTTTTCCGCGCTGGAGGCGATTCCCAGGCCGGCCTGGATGTCGTTGACGTTGCCTTTATACTCGCCAGGGCCGAGGTAAATTTTCTGAATCGCGATGTAGGCGATGAAAAGCAGAGGCTTCGCGGAAGGATCGTAAAACCAGAGAACCAGCGACTGCGGCTCAGACGTCATCTGAAAGAACGGCGTCAGAACCTGCACCGGCGGCTCCGTGCCGATCTGATAATAGATGGCCGCTTGACCGGTGGGTTGAGTGCCGGACGGCGGTCCCTGCTCAATCAAGTTTTCTAGCTTCAAAAACGTAGTCTCCTTCAGGCGCCTACTACGCTCGCCAGATTCTGATTGCCGAATTTCGTGCCGGTGGTGCTGGCGCCGGTGATATCCATGCCTTGAATACTGGCGGCGTGGGTGAAATCGGCGTAATCGAGATTCGCCGATTGGAAGCTGTAGGAAGCGAGATTCATGTTCGAGAAATCGAAATTGTTGAAGTCGCAGCCGGTGTAATCGTTGTAGCCGGGGAAGCGGGAAATTTGAGAATTGTTCCAGGCCGCCTGCAACACGAGACGCGCCGCGGAGGAGCTGTCGGCGAACTCCAGTTGCATGGTCTCCCAAGCGCCGACCGCGGTGATGGGCGTTCCCTGATCGCTGCCGAAAAGAGGTCCCATCCGCGTGCGGAGCGGGTAGCCGTTGCCGGCCCGGTTATCCTGCTCGTCATAACGGACACTGACAAACGCCTGATAAAGAGGATTGAGCAGCGCGAGACCTTTTTGTCCTCCCGTGGCGGAGGGCAGCGGGAACAGCATGTAAATTTCATCCCCCTGCGCCTGCGTGATCCAGTCCGCGCTGAAAGGCGCCTGCACTTGCAGTTTCCCGTACCAATCGCCATGGCGGTCACTGGCGAAAACCTGTCCCACGCCGCAGGAGTTAATGCCGAGGGCGACCTGCGCGTTCGATCCGGTGGCATAGAGCGTGAACAATCCTGCCGAAGCGGCGGGCACACCCGAGCCCGGAAGGACCACAATGGCCGAATAATCCTGATTGCACATTACCTGTGCGTATTCGCCATTATTCGTCTTTAAATACACTTGGCCCAGAGGGTTCATGGATGGCTCTCCTTGGAGACTGTCTCGGACAGCATATCATCAAAATCGATTTTTTTAATCCTCCCAGAATCCTTTTTTTCCCCGCGAAAACGCGCCTATTCCGATCGGCCGGGGCGGGCATTGTGACAGGATCGTGACGGCGCACGAATGCGAAAAATAAAACCGAAAGTGCGTTCTAATTCCAGTCGAATCGGTGTACATTAACCTAAGACGAAAAAGGAGATCTTCGTGCCCAGACTGCGCCTGAACGCCGTTTCTTCCCAGAATTGGACCACGCCCGCGAACATTATGCCGGATACGATTCCTTTGTACCAACAGGGAGCCGTGTATTACGCGAACGCGGAGGGCTTGCTTCAGGCCGTCGATTTTCAAACAGGCGCGACGATCTGGACGGCGACGTCTATCAACCCGAGTCCGCTGCAATCTCCAATTTGGATCAACGGACTGCTGTACCTGGCGACGGACGAAGGGCAGCTTTACGCGATCAGTCCGGTGACGGGCAATCAGATCTGGAGCGGGCCGGTGACATTGAACAGCGGCAATCCTCTATCGACGCCGCAATCGGGGATCGGATATGTAAACGGCGCGGGTCAACAAAGTGTTCTTTACGTGATGGACGCGCAGAATATTTATCTTGTCCCATTGACGGGACAGAACGGCGGGCCGCCCACGCCGCAAACGGTATACACGGCGCCGAGCGGTGTGACGCTCGCAACGTCCCTGATCTACGACTCGACCACTGGCTATATGGTGGTGAATACGAGCAACGGCTTATCGGCATTGCAAGCGAATATCGCGGGCACGGGCCTCTGGCCGCAGGCATGGGAAGCGGCGCTGGGCGGATACGTGACGCCGGCGACTTCGGCGATGGGAAAGCTGTTTGTCGGGACGCCCGCGCAAGCCATGGCGATTGTCGATATCGCGACCGGATCGAGCATTGCGTCGGCGAGTTTGAACGCCAATATCGAGCAGCCGGTGTTGGTCTATCCAGCCTCGAACACCGCGTTCGTGCCCACCGATAGCGGCAGGATCGTGATGCTGGACGCCACCAGCGCCAGTCAGACCAACCAGATTCAGCCAGGTGGCCAGGTGACTACGCCTTTGACGCTGGGCGATAACCTTGTTTACTACGGCAGCGCGGACAGCAACGTTTACAGTTTCGATATCACGGAGCCCACCGGCAACGTGGTCAGCTATCTGGCCGAAGCGCCTATCAACTATATGGCTGGAGTTTCGGCGGCGAGCGCGTATTTCGGCACGTCGAGCAACATGCACTCCGCGGATTTCGCCGAGGTGATCCATGAGTTCAACAGCCAGTCCCAGTTGATGGTGGATTTCGTACCGTCGAGCGGAGCCAACCCGCAGCAGATTCCGTCGTATCAAAGCCACATCACTCTTTACGACACCGAAAACAATATCCGTCCGAACGAAGCGGTGAAGATCTGGTCGGTGACGCCGGCGACGCTGCTGACGGAGAATCAGACTTTCCAGATTGGTCCAACTACGCCGGCCGCATTTACGTCGGACGCCTCGGGGAAGGTGGTGCTGAGCGTTCCGGCGAGCACCACGATCCAAGGCGGCGTCGGCTCCGGACTTTCGACGCCCGCGCTGATGCTGTGGGCCAGCTTCATGGATCCGAATGAGCGGATTTTGATTTATCCAGACCAGCGTTTACACGCCAGGCTGCAAACGATGTCCGGCACGGATCTTCAGAACGCGGCGGCATACAATTCCACCAATCCGACGCAACCCGGAGCGGCGCTGCTGCCGGCGGGATTCCAAGGCTCGCAGGGACTATCGAACGCGAATGCGCTGGCGAGCGCGATCAACAACAGCATTGCGATCCAAAGTCCGACGGCGACGGTGGGTGCGGTGTCGACGCAATATCTGGCGTTCCCGCAGTCCATGCTGGGGGTTCAATATTGCCCGACGCCTCCGAACCCGACGCGAACGCCGGCGCCGGGGACGTATCCGAACTGGACTTTGGATCTGTCCACCGCGGGCAGTGCGACCTTTACGCCAACGGCATCGGCGGAGGAAGCGCAACGGGTTGCCAATTCGTTCCGCGCGGCAAAGGGGCTGAGCCCGGCGGGAGGAATTTTCTCCGATATCGCGGACTTCATCGAAAACGTGATCAACGGGATTGAAAACGTCGTGCTGACGGTATGGCAGGCGGCGGAAAACGCGGTGACGGCGGTGATTCACACGGTGGAGAGCACGTACAACCTGGTGGTCACGACCATCGAAGACGCGGCGCACGTGGTGCTCGGGATTTTGAAGAGCATCGTCCAGGACGTGGAAAACGCGGTGGAGTCCATTATTGAGGCGCTGAGCTGGCTATTCGATTGGAACGACATTCTCAACACGCACAGCCAGATCAAGACGATGATCAACAACGGCTTCTCGGAAACGATCACGCTGATCGGGACGCTGCAAACTGAGGCGGACGGGTTTTTCGACAATCTGAAAACGACGATTACGAATGATTTCAGCACGCTGATCAGCCAGGTGAGCGGCACGACGCTGGGCGGGAGCACGGCGAATTACAGCGATCCGAACCAGGCGTACACGCAGGGGTCGGACAACTATAGCGTGCAGGGCAACTATATGTATCACAAGTCGATGACGGGAGCGCTGGGGCCGAACGGGTCGGTGTCGGTGGGCGGATCGACGATGGCGCTGGCGTTGCCGGGGATGCAGGAATCGCTGTCCGACGCGGTGACGCAATTTCTGGAGGCAGTGGGTGCGGACGCCCTCGAGATCGCCGAGGATTTGGGCGCGCTGGTGGTGAGCGCCATCAACGAACTGGTGGCCGTGATCGCGAATGCGACGCAGGCGCGTGCGGCGGGGCTGGCCGCGCTGTTGACGAATATCCAGAATCTGCTGCTCGATCTGGTGCAGTTGGGCCAGGATGCGACTGATGCGTTTTTCACGATGGTGCAGGCGGTGGTGCAGTTGGTGCAGACGGCGCTGAATACGTCGATCGATATTCCGCTGATCTCCGATCTGTACGAATGGCTGACGGGGGACCAGTTGACGATCCTCGATCTGTTCTCGCTGATCGTGGCGATCCCGACGACGATTGTGTATAAGGCGATCACGGGGAGCGCGCCGTTTTCAAGCTCCGAAGAAAAGGCGCTGGCGTCCAGCAGCTTGAGTGTGCAGAACATGATCGTGACATTCACGGGCATCATTTACGCGCTGGTGGACGCGGTTTCGAACGCGATGGGCAGCGAGAGTCCGGCGTTCCTGAATTACGTGGAAGCGGTTCTGATCGCGATTCCGCAGGCCATCGGCACGCCTTACGAATACAGCGGGGATCAGCTTCGCGATTACGGTTTGCTCTGGCTCTATGAATGGTTCCCGGTGATTTGGGGCGCGCACTGCGGCATGGAGCAGGGCGCCGGTAATCCGACATCGAACGCGGTGCTGCCGTTCCACGGGATCGGGACATTCATCTGGGACGGAGTCTACGCGATCATGTACCCGGCGGACTTTTTCGACAACGGGATCAAACTGGCGCAAAACGAACTGGGCGCGTTATCGACCATCGCGGGCTTCATGAAGCTCAGCGAAAATCCGGAAGTGCTGATCGTCCTGGTGCCGGTGGGCTTCTTTTTGGACATGGGGAACGCGCTGATCGAAATCAAGTATTGGTGGTCCTAACGTAGAATTAATTTCAGTGCGAAGCAAACCGAACGGCCCGATCTTCATCGTGGGTGCGCCGCGGAGTGGCACGACACTTCTGCGGAATATGTTGAACCGGCATCCCGATATTTCCATGTGCCGTGAAACAGGATTCTTTCACTACGTATATTCGCGGCGGCATGTTTTCGGCGATTTGAGTCAGCCGCAAAACAGGGAACGCCTGGTACGGGAGTATCTTTCCATCCAACGCATAAAGAGGATGCGGATCGACCTTCCGGCGCTCGAAACGAAGCTGCTGCGGGAGGCGGCCAGCTACGAAGCTTTTTTTTCGGCGATGCTGACGTTCGTCGCAGACAG
>JBEKPC010000046.1:0-35313 GCA_049521155.1 Bryobacteraceae bacterium | reverse complement strand
CCGTGGCTCGCTACGGCGATCCTCAAGCGATGGACCATCTCCGACAGCCACGCCACAATGTCCGCCCGAGCGTGGCCCATCTGGTTCGCAAGCGAAAGGAAAAGCGCCACTTCGATCGCATGTTCGTCCTTCAAAGGCAGGAACAGCGAAGGGTTATTCGCGATCATATTGAAGCCGTCGGTTACGTGCTTGCGCAATCCCGCGATCTGCTCGTCATTGAGGTCTCGTCCGCCGCGTCGCCCCCACCAGATCATCCAGTGACCGGCTAACGCCAAACGGCCCAACGTGTCGAACATCTTGAGGTTCACATCGGTCGGCTCGGCGGAATTCACGGCGAACGAAAGAGCGTGTTGTCGATTCACGAACGGCAATATCTTTCGCTCCAGGAAAAGCCTGGTGGCGATGGTATGCAGCAGCACCAACTGGTCCAGGGCGGATGCCATGGCGACCGTTTGTGCTCCTTTTTTTCCGATGAAAGGCTTCAGCAGATCCCATACGTGAAGCAGCGCCAGTTCGCTTGCCCGGTAGGGCGCCTCGAGATTGTCGATCTCGCGGGCCCATACGAAAAGCACCCACAGACAGATGTTGATCTGGCGGGCGACCCGGATCCGGTCCTTGTCCTTGACGACCGGCGCGCGCAGCGCGAACAGCAGCCGGGCGAAATGCTCGTAGCTGACGTCCGGCTGGTCGACCATGGCGACGGCCTTCTGAAAGCTCGACTGAAGCGGCTTCGGCAACAGCTTTTCGCGCAGCGGCCCTTGCATCAGCAGTCCGGCCAGTCGCGCCTCCGCTGCTGTCAACTGATAGAGCTGCTCCAGGATCTCAACTGGCGCGTGAGCCTTCAACTCGGGATCGCTGACAAACACCATCGCCGCGGGTTGCCGTGCATCAGGCGCGAACGCGTGGATAGACACTGGCGTAACGACGACAGCAAATGGCCTCTTTCCGGAAGGCCGCGCAATCGGCAAACAACCTCCCGCCGAAACTCCGATCCCGCGTGCCGTGAGCGCAGCCCCGGCGATCCTCGAGCGCAGCTCCCGAGTCTCATGAACCGTCGAAGCCGCGAGTCCGTCCGCATCCCCCACCAGACCGTCGTTCTGGCCCAGAATCCCCTCCGCAGCGCGATTCATTTCGAGAACACAGCCCTTCGCGTCCAAGAGAATAACGCCAGTCGCGAGCAGGTCAAGAGCATCAAGCGATGCACGATGGCGACCTCCAAGCTCGGAGAATCGACGGTGGAACTGCATCGCACGCTGCAGATGAGGGAACAGCAACCGCACTAGGCTGACCGTATCGAAATCGAAAGGACCGTTCTTGTGTGAACGCATACAAGTAAAGATCGAGGCCCACTTCGCATTTACGACGATAGGACAACAGACTTGGTGAACAATATCGTAGCGCCAGATGAAATCGTTGATGTATTCCGTTCTCCGGCAGTGCTGCCAATCGACGAGTTCCTCGCTGGCAACTACGCCTTCGGGGCATGGGAGCCGAAAGCGTTTAAGCCAAACCTCTCTTAGGGCGTCAAAGGCTCCAAACCCCGGAGAGTGGACATGTCGTGATACACAATCGCTGTTCCCTCGCCGCCCACCGAGTCGGCGAAATCCTCCAGGAACAGAGGCCATAGGCCCTCATCCGCCGCCGCATCATAGATCCGGCCGATCAGCCCAAGCACCTTTTCCTGCGACAGCACCTGCATAGTATCCGCGAGTCCGCGCCGAAAAACAAGAGATCAATGGCCGACAGCCGATCGACGCCGTCGCGCTAACCAAATCCCGAAAGCCGCGACCGAGCACAACCAAAGGTTCCCCGGCTCGGGAACGTCAGAATCAGAATAGACAACGCCGCTCGCGCTCGTGTAACTAGCGCCCGGCGTTAACACAGTGATGAATGCGTTCGCGGTATCCGATACATCGGCAAGCGCCGAGGCGGACAACAACCCCTGAGGCACGCCCCCGCTCGTCGCCGCTCCCTCCAACTGAACCTGAAGTTGGAGAATGTCACCGGAAAATGTCTGAAGCACAAGCGTCTGCGTCTGTAACCCGTTCGAAGGTGTATAGGTCTGCCCATCGTAATTGCTGAACGTCGAGCTGACCGGAGCCGAACGGGTTCCGGAGATGGACGCGCCTTCGGTAATGCTCACATTCGCACTTGCTCCTCCAGAATAGCTCGCAAAGCTATTCAGGGAATTCGTCAACTGTATTTCCACCGGGGTGCCCGCTGGCAATCCGACTACGTACAGCGTATCTGTCCAAATGCCGGTGAACGAACCGGCGGTATCACCCTGAGCCCCTTCGTTAATTGCAGCGTTATTCAAGGACGCTGCGGACGACGCATAACCGTGGAAACCACCGTCGCCATCAGCGGAAAACCACGCCGATGCTGAGTCCGTGCCGGTCACGGTATTGGCTCCCGCCACCTGAAAAGACCCGGATCCGCTCAGCACAGGAGAAGCATAAGACGCAAGGCTTAGGTAGCCGCCCGTGTTCCATGTCTGCTGCTGAATGGCCGTGCCACCTTCCGAACCCGACGAGACGATTCCGAAGAGCGGCGAAGCATGCGCTGTCTCAAAACTGCACACGATCAGCATAAGCAGGAGCGTTGAACGCGTCCCACATGAATATGACATTAATTTTCCTCCAGACAAATTCGTCTTGAGGATCATGCCACGAGTCGGGCATTCTTGTCGTCATCCAATTGGATGATTTTTATCCGGGAAGGGTAACGGTCGCGAGATCCGTCAGCCCGAAGTCGTTTCCCTTGCAGAGCAGCGGCTCACCCGAAACCTTGGCCAGCGCATATGAGAAGCAATCGCCAAAATTCAGTCCCGCCTTATGCCGGCCCTTGCCGAACAGATGGGACGCCTCACGAGCGACTCCTGCTTGCTCCACCGTGACAGGGACGATTTCAATTTTCATTCGCTCGATCAGCCTATCCAAGTCGCCGATAATCTGGTCTCCGGAATGACGCTGCAGAACGATCGCACTCTCGACCCAAGACGCAGCGGACATATAACGCAACGGGTCGTCCAGAACCGCCGTCTCAAAGAGAGCAGCCTCGGGCTCCTTGAACAAGATTGCGATAACCGCCGAACTATCGATGACCATTCAGCCTAATGCGGAAGGCCAAATTCGTCGTAGCCTAGTAGTTCGTCCGGAGTCCGGGAGTCCAGTACCGGGAGCTTGGCGATGTGCTCTTGAATTTCGCGGATTGCAATTCGAGTGCTCTCAGGGTCAGGGCGGGGCTGCCTCAACATGCGTTCCCGGATCGCCTCAACAACAGGATCCCGAACGGCTTGGCTTCCCGGAGGGGAAGCGCCCAGGGCCTGGCTGGTGCCTGCGCCGCGTGAATAGGCATTCCTGCCGAACCATTCCCGAATCGCAGTAGCGATGGCACGTTCCACACTCTCGCCCGTCTGCTTCGCCAACTCGCGAGCGAGTTCTTCCACTTCGGGATTGTCGATCAACAGCGCCATACACCTTGAGTTTACGACACTCGTGAAGCCGCCGACGCTATTTCTTCTCCCCGATCAACCCCGTCCGCGTCAAAAAGCTAGTATCCAGCTTCCCCGCGACAAAATCCGGATGCGCCAGGATCTTCAAATGCAGCGGAATCGACGTATAAATCCCTTCCACCACGAACATATCCAGGGCCCGGTTCATCCGCGCCGTCGCTTCTTCCCGATCCGCCCCGTGTGCGATCAGCTTCGCTACCAGCGAGTCGTAATAAGGAGGAATCACGCCATCCTGATACGCCGCGGTATCGACGCGAACACCCGCTCCGCCCGGCAGATTGAACCCTGTAATGCGCCCCGGCGAGGGAGTGAACGTCTCGGGATGCTCAGCGTTGATGCGGCACTCGATGGCGTGGCCGCGAATCGTGATCGGCTCGCGCAGGATGCTCGTTAGAGGCTCGCCCGCCGCGATCCGGATCTGGCTTTTTACCAAGTCGACGCCGGTCACCATTTCCGTCACCGGATGCTCCACTTGAATGCGAGCATTCACCTCGATGAAATAGAGTTTCCCGCTCTGATCCATCAGAAACTCCACCGTACCCGCGTTGCTGTAGCCGATTTTCTTCAGCGCCACCCGCAAGCTTTCAGAAATGCGCGCGCGCAATTCCGCACTCACCGCGGTCGACGGAGCTTCTTCAACCAGCTTCTGGTGCCGCCTCTGGATGGAGCATTCGCGCTCCCCCAGAATCTCGACGTTGCCGTGCGTATCGCCCAGCACTTGAAACTCGATATGACGCGGATTCTCCACCAGCTTTTCCATGTACATATCGCCGCATGAAAACGCCGCCGCCGCTTCCGCCTGCGCCTGCGACAACAAATTAGGCAGCTCCTCCGCCGTCCGCACGATGCGCATGCCCCGCCCGCCGCCGCCCGCCGAGGCCTTCAGCATCACCGGATAACCTACCTGTTCGGCCAGCTCCAGAGCTTCTTCCACGCACTTCAGGATTCCCTTCGAGCCCGGCAGAATCGGCACGCCCGCCTCCTCCATCACGGAGCGCGCGATCTGCTTCATCCCCATGCGCCGAATCACATCCGGCGTGGGACCGATAAACGTCAGCCCGCTGGTCTCGCACACCTCGGCGAAATCGGCGTTTTCGCTCAGGAATCCATAGCCCGGATGCACCGCGTCGGCGTTCGAAATTTCGGCCGCGCTAATCACCGACGGAATGTCCAGGTAACTGCGCGCGCTCTTGGCCGGCCCGATGCAAATCGCCTCGTCGGCAAAGCGCACATGCAGGCTGTTGCGGTCGGCTTCCGAATAGACAGCCACCGAAGAAATGCCCAAGTCCTTGCAAGCACATATGACGCGAAGCGCAATTTCGCCGCGATTGGCGATCAGAATTTTTTGGAACATACGCGCTATCGGGGCCGGATCGAGAACAAGGCCTCGCCGTACTCCACCGGGCGTCCATTTTCAACGAGTTTGGCGACCAGCGTACCCGCCGTCTCCGCTTCGATTTCGTTCATGAGCTTCATCGATTCGATGATGCACAGAACCTGCCCTGGCTCGACCGAATCGCCAACCTTAACAAACGGCGGCGCATCGGGGGAAGGAGCATCGTAGTAGGTTCCCACGATTGGGGATTTCACCAGCGCGCCGTCTGCCTCGGGAGCCTTCGCAACCGGCTGAAAAACAGGGGGGGGTGCCGCGGGCTGCGGCGCCGGCGCAACGGCATATTCCTTATTAGTTGCAGCACGTTTGATGCGCAGGCGATCTTCGCCGCGCTGGATTTCCAGCTCGCCTACGCCGCTTTCGTTAAAAATTTGGAGCAGCTCTTTTATTTCGTCGATTGTCATTTAAAGTTCGATCAAGTCTTTCGGGGTCGGCGTCAGTATTTCGCACCCATGCTCCGTCACAAGCACTGTATCTTCGATCCGGATCCCGCCAACTCCATCAATATAAACCCCGGGTTCGATGGTGATGGCCATTCCTGCCCGGAGCTTGGTCTTATCCTTTCTTGCGATCCTCGGCGGCTCATGAATTTCGAGACCCAGGCCGTGACCGGTGGAATGCACAAACGCGCGGTCGAGCTCATAGCGTTTTAACACGTCCCGAGCCGCCGCGTCCACTTGTCCAGTGGTTACACCATCCTTAATCGCGGATAAAGCAGCTAATTGTGCCTCCGAAACGGCCTTATAGAGCCTTAAAATACGCTTCGGCGGCGTTCCCGTATGGGCCACCCGCGTCATATCGCTGGCGTAGCCGTCCTGGCTCGCACCCATGTCAATTAATAATAATTCATTTTCGCCGAGCCGATGGGCCGTCGGATGCGCATGCGGCAGGGCCGATCGGGCTCCCGCCGCGACGATGGTGTCGAACGCTGCTTTTTCGGCTCCCAGAGCACGCATCTGATAATCGAGCTCGGCGGCAATATCCATTTCCCGTGCGCCTGCGTGCACCCGGCGGATGGTTTTCGCATAGGCCTCGGAATTGGTGGCTACGCTGCGGCGAATCAGATCGAGCTCAGCGGGTGATTTGACCATCCTCTGTTCTTCGATCACTCCCCCAATTGGATAGAGGTCCAGCTCCTCGTTGAGCTTCGCGTACTGCTCATACCGCAGCCAGGAACTTTCAAATCCTATCTTTTTCAATCGCTTACGTTTGACCACCGCAATTGCGCCAGTCAGCAGCGGCTTCTTTTCGACGTGGACCTTGCAGGTGATTTTCTGCGCTGCTTCGATGGCGTATCGCGGATCGGTGAAAAAGTGCGATTCGCCTTTCGTCACCAGCAGGATTCCGTTGGATCCCGCGTAGCCCGTCAGATAACGCACATTGGCGGGAGAAGAAACCAACAAGGCGTCGATCTTCAACTCCGGCAATCGCGCGGACAGGGAGCGGCGACGCTGTTCAATTTCAGTCAAACTAATAGTTTAGCTTACCCAACCTCAGTTTCTAGTGAGGCCGGTCCCCATGATGTTCCCTGGAGCCCTCAGTCGAGCCGCAGTGGTCGCGCTCACAGAGTTCAGGATCTGGTTGGCGAGGCTCGCGATCGTCTGCTCACGCTGGGTGTTAATGCTCGCGAGGGTGGCGGCATCGGCCGAGGTGAGGGACGTCTTTCCGGCGACGAGAGCCTGTGTAGATTGGCGGAGCTGCGTCAGCAGCGCGTTAAGACTTTGCCCTGCGGAATGAATCGCCGCGGACTCTTGGGCGCTGAGTCCAAACTGCACCACCAGCGAGCTTTCATAAGCCGCGATGGCGTCTGGGCTGTGGTCAATGCTGCCGACGTTCAGCAACATGAATCGGAAATATTTGAGCTGAGCCGCCGTGGCTGGCGGCTGTGCCGTCTGCCCGAGGCAAACGCTCGAAGTCAGCAGAATCACAACACCTAGGTAACGCATATTCATTTCCTCCTGAGCTATTGAGTGGCGACGCAGATCCTCGCGCCGTCGAATGAGAATTGGCCGCCGACGCTCACGGTGAGGTTCGACTGCACAACATTGCTCCCCAGCGGCAGCGCACTCGCGTCCACGCAAGGAGGCGTTCCTGGCGGGACGGGCGGCACAGCAAAATTCACCTGGTATAAGCCGACGTAGCCGGGAGTGGTTCCTGCAAAAAGAGGCTGCGGGCCCGTCGGCAGCGGCCTTTATGGCAGGGCATTCGGGTGATAGTTAAAATCGAGAGCGAAGGTAGCTTGTGTCGGCGCCGATTGGGTGACGATCTGCCCTGTTACCGACGCGGGCTTGTCTGCCCGAGGCCGACCGCATACGCTATCAACTCTTCTCCCGGCTTCGCCGGATTCGTCGCCGAAACGGTCGATCCGTCGGCGTGGGCGACGATCTGCGGGCAGGGCAAGCCGGTCGGAAATGGGGCGGCGACTATGGTACTCATGAACGGATCACAACTGGTCAGCACGTGAACATGATCCGTGAGCGGCAGGACGGTTACCTCAATGAGCAGAGCAGTGGGATCGCTGGTGACCGAGACGGTCATTTGCCCCGACTGGACCTGTACGCCGGCGGGCAGGACTGACTGTGCCTCAAACGGAATCTGCACGGTGACTCCAGCTAGTTCGTTGCATTGGAAAATGTAGACTGCGCTGCACGGGAAAAACGGATGCACCTCAAGAATTGGTGCGGAGAGGGTGGTCCCCTGCCAGAACGACACTGATGCCCCAGCCAGTGTCGCTGGCAGGTTAGCATTCGCGGGCGCTTGCACCGTCTGGGTTATTCCGTCGCCCAGCCCTTGCGCGATCAAAGTCACTAGTTGTCCCGGAGCCACATAGACGGGAGAAGGAAGTGCGTATCCAGAACCGACGATTGCCGGTGCCGTTTGTCCCGCCAATCCCATGCCGAACGCGATTAAAAGGACGGATGAAGATCTCATGCGTAGGCCTCGAATCCATGTTACCAGTGCCACCCAGGTATCCCTGATGCCGCGGGACGGCTTAGCAGTCCACCTTCAAAACCGACATAGGATCGACACGCGCGGCGCGGAGGGCCGGTAGGTAACACGCGGCGGCGGCGACGAGCAGCCAGAGCAACGACACCGCGGAGTAGGTCGCCGGGTCGGTGGGGCTGACGCCATAAAGCAGCTTGGCCATAAGGCGGGCAATGACGGCGGCAAGCAGCAGTCCGATCGCGATTCCGAGCAGGGTCGAAGTCAGGCTTTGGCGCAGGATGAGGCGGAACACGTCGGCCGGCCGCGCTCCGACGGCCATGCGGACTCCGATTTCGCGGTGGCGCAGAGTCACTTGATAGGAGATCATGCCGTAAAGGCCGACGGCGGCGAGCGCCAGCGCGAGCGCGGCGAAGGCGCTGAGCACGGAGACCTCCCAGCGAATTTGCCAGAAAGACCCGTCCACCCAATAGGCAAGGGTGTTGATGCCGTACACGCGGGCCGCCGGATTGGTGGCGGCGATCGTTTTGCGAATGGTTTCAGGCGGCAGGCCGCGTCCCGGCTCGACTTCGACCAGGATGGTCTGATAGCCGGCATCGGAGCGGGCGAAGGGAAGATAGGCGTGCGGTTGGGGCGGCTCACCCACGGAAACGAAGCGCAAATCGCGGGCGATGCCCACCACTTCGGCCCTGGTCTTATTGCGGCATCCGAGCTGCACCGTTTTTCCCAGTGCGCTTTCTCCGGGCCAGAGGCGCTTGGCCATCGCTTCATTCACGATAGCCACGGACTGCGGCTCAGTCGCGCGAAAGTCGCGGCCGGCGAGCAGAGGCGTGCGCATGGTTTCGAGAAAATGGGAGCCGATAATGCTGGTGGTGGCGGGCACAGGATGATCCCGCTGCGGCGTCGAGGTGCAGTTCTGCGGCAGAGGCGTGAGCGGAAGATAGTTGGTGAGGGCAGCATTCTTTACGCCGGGCAGCGCGCGGAGGCGATCGAGCACATCCCCATAGAAAGCGCGTCCGGATTCGGGCGTGAATTCGGGCGCTGAAACGTAGGTGCTGACGTACAGGCGATTCTCGACGGCGAAGCCGGGGTCGGCCGTATGAAACTCGGCTAAAACGCGGATGAACAATCCCGCGGTGAGCAGCAGGACGAGTGAAAGCGAAACCTGAGCAACCAAAGACGCGCGCCGCAGGCCGAACCGGGAATCAGCGGGGATGGTGCCTTTCAAACCCGCGATCACATCGATAGCACTGTTTCGCCAGGCGGGCGCAAGACCGAAAATAAGCGTGGTGGCGAGCGAAAGGAGAGCCGTGAACAGGAGAACGCGCCGGTCGGCGGAGAGATCGAACTGGATGGAATCGTAAGGTCCCGCGGCGAGCAGGGTTTCAAGCAGGCGGTTGGTCCAGACTCCGAGGAAGACGCCGGTAATCCCGGCGCCAATGGCCAGCAGAAGGCTTTCCGTAAGCAGTTGCCTCAGCAAACGGAAGCGACTGGCGCCGAGGGCGATGCGGACGGAAATCTCGCGATGCCTGGCAGCCCCACGGGCCAGCAGAAGATTGCCGACATTGACGCAGGCGATCAGTAAAATAATACCCACGACGACGAACAGCACGGCGGCCACCGGCGCGGCGTTGCGGCGCGTGTTTACGGACGGGAAGCCCCGCACTTGCTCGGCAACAATGGGTGCCGATTTTGTTTCAGCCGTTTCCACCCGCGCTGCGATGGAGTTCATCTCCGCAGCGGCTTGGCGCAGCGCGACGCCCTGTTTCAGGCGGCCAAAGATGAAGACGTTGGGTTGGGCGCGATCCTCGAAGCGAGCGCTCATGCCGGGATGCTGCCGGGTCCAACGCTGAAGCGGTACCCAGAGATCGATGCTCAAGGGAAGGTAAATTCCCTGGAATTCGCGGGGCGCGACGCCGATGACGGTGTACCACTGGGTCTCGGAGCGCACACGTTTGCCCAGGACATTGGGATCGGCCGCGAAAAAGCGCTGCCAAGCGCGGTAGCTGATCACGCAGGAGTCTTCGTCCTCGGTTTGAAACCAGCGGCCGAGGAAAGGGCGGACTCCGATGACGCGCGGATAGTCGAGCGAGACGGCTTCGGCGCCGGCGTTGTGCGCAAGGCCGTCGAAATCAAGGCTCGATTCAGTGGGAAAGGACGCGGCGACGCCTTCCAGACTGAGAGTGCGATCACGAAAATCGCGGAAGTCGGGATAAGGAAGCAGAGGGCCTCCAGAGCGGCTGAGGACCACCAAGCGATCCGGCGCAATGACCGGCAGAGGGCGTAGGTACAGGGAATTCAGAACGCTGAAAATCGACGCGTTGACGCCGATGCCGAGGCCCAGGCAGAGGACGACGAGGAAGGTGAATCCGGGAGACTTGGTGAATTGGCGGACGGCGTCGCGCATGTCGGGATTTGACACCGGGGGGAGGGAGTTTGTTCCCGCGGAAAAGAGGCGCCAGGAAATCGCCGCGCAGATCGAGGACTAACGATGAAAAGATCGAAACACTGGCTGAGCATCGTTATCCCGAGCCAGGGGATAAATGTGAAGCACCGACTAGACTATGATGACTCTATGAAACGTGCCGCCCTCCTGTTTCTCCTAGCGTCCTTCGCCGTCGCCGCGCCCGCTCGCTCCGCAGACGCGCGACTGAATAAATCCTTCCGCAGGCCCGTTCAGGCCGGCTGGATTTTCGTCCACCTCGAAGGCAAGCCGGCGGAGATCGGGTTCCAGCACGGATTCCTCCTCGCTCCCGAAATCCTCGACGCACAGAAAGCCATCAAGCTCTCTCTCACCCACCAATCGAAGGACTGGAACTACTTCCGCAACGTCGCCGAAAAAGTCCTCTGGCCGCACGTCGAGCAGGAATATCGCGACGAACTAACCGGCATCCTCGCGGGTCTGAACGCTAAAAGTGTCAAGCTCGATATCTGGGATCTGGTCGCCATGAATGCCTGGCTGGAACTCGATCCTTACTATCTGAAGTGGGCCGAGAAAAATTCCCCCAGGTCCACCGCCGACCATTGCAGCGCCTTTGTCGCCACCGGCAGCTATACCAAGGACGGTAAGCCCGTCATCGCCCACAATAACTGGACCGATTACATCACTGGCTCCCGCTGGAACATCGTTTTCGACATCGCTCCCGAGCACGGCCAGCGCTTCATCATGGACGGAATGCCCGGCCTGATTCATTCGGGCGACGATTTCGGCATCAACGGCGCCGGTATCATGATCACCGAAACGACGATCACCGGTTTCTACGGATTCGACCCCAACGGCATCCCCGAATTCGTCCGCGCCCGCAAGGCGATGCAGTATTCCGCTTCGATCGACGACTTCGCCCGCATCATGAAAGACGGAAATAATGGCGGCTACGCCAATGACTGGCTGATTGCCGATCGCAACACGGGCGAGATCGCCAGCCTCGAACTCGGCCTCAAGCACGTAAATCTCTGGCGCACCAAAGACGGCTATTTCGCCGGCTCCAATTACCCCATCGACCCCGCCCTTGCCAAGGACGAAACCGATTTCAATCTCAACGACCCCAGCCTCAGCGCCAACGCCCGCCACATCCGTTGGGATACTCTGCTCGCCGAAAATAAAGGCCGCATCGACGTTGCGCTCGGCCAGAAATTCCTGGGCGACCACTACGATACGTTTGACAAAAAAATCGAGCCCGATGAGCGCACGCTCTGCGGCCATATCGAGCTCTCTTCGCGCGGATCCAAACCATGGCAGCCTGCTTACGGCACCGCCGGCGCGGTGGAAAACAAGGTAGCCGACGCGACAATGGCCGCCGCCATGTCCTTCAGCGCTTCCATGGGCCACTCCTGCGGCATCGATTTCAAAGCCGCGAAGCATCTCAAGGCTCACCCCGAATTCGCCTGGGAAAAATCGGAACTGCGAGACCTCGATTCCCATCCCTTCACCACGTTCACGATATCGAAATAGCGAATGCACAGCAGCCGACACCGAACCCCGACCGTAAGGGAGGGGATAGCGAAGCCGCGTTCATCAGAACTAAAAAACCAACTTCAACCCGAACTGAATCTGCCGCGACGTAGTCGTAGTCGTTGTAATCAGCCCGGCCGAGGGATTGAACGCCGTGCCGGCGAACACCGTGGCATTCGGCGTCCCGAAATTTGCGTGATTCAGGGCGTTGAAAAATTCGGCTCTGAACTGAAGACTGGTCCGCTCGGTAAGCCTTGTGTTCTTAAACAAGGACACGTCGAGATCGGCCAGCCCCGGCCCGCGATACACGCCGCGCCCCAGGTTGCCATACGTTCCCGCCGTCGGCAGGATGAACGCGTTCGGGTTGAACCACTCATTCGGATTCCCCAGCACCACCGGCCCGCTGAACGCCGGATTCACCGACGGCCTGTCAGGATTACGAGTATCGCCGTCGCCCGATCGATTGGCTCCGATCTGCGGCGTGAATGGAAAGCCGCTCAACAGCGTCGCGATCCCATTAAGCTGCCATCCGCCCAGCCGCCCATGTCCAAAAGGCAGCGCGTAAAGGCCGGAAATGCTGGCCTGATTCTTGACATCGAGCGCCGAAGGCCCCCAATCCCGCTTCAGATCGTTGCGATCGAGCACCATCTGCGCCTGATTATTAGCCTGCGCTCCGGTCAGCGCCGAGTTCACATCCAGATCCTTCGACCAGGTGTAATTGGCGCGAAATTGCAGCCCGTGGCTGATCCGCCGCGTCGCGTCCAACTGGAGCGAATTGTAGCTGGTGTTGCCTTCGGTGTACCAGAAAAAGCCCGCGCCCAGGTACGGATTCGGCCGCGTGGTCACCGGGATGTATTGTTGGCCTTCGACCACGGTGCCCTTGGTGGTTCCCGGCGTTCCGCCCGAAACGCAAGTGGCGCTGCCGCAAATCTGAGCGGGAATGTCGTTCGGATCGACGCTCACAAATCCGTGGTATCCGAACGATCCGACGTAGGCGGCGCGCAAGGAAGTGTTGGGATCGAGTTGGCGCTCGATCGTCAGATTCCACTCCTCAACGGTGGGCGTCTTCGCGTTCGGCTGCACGCCTTGCGGGGCGAAAGTGGTGCATGGCTGCGGAACCGTCGGGCTGCACTGCGGCGCAGGCGCGATACCGGGCGCGATCGGAATAATCGACAGCAGCGACTTGCTCGCCAGGGACACCGCGCCATTGGCTGGCGGCAGCGAGTTCAGCAGGAAACTGAGATCGTCGATCAGCGAATAAAAGGTGCCGAACGAGGCGCGGACGGCCGTTTTCCCGCTGCCAAACGGGTCCCAGGCAAGGCCGACGCGCGGCGCGAAAAGATGGGTCGCGTTATTTTGCGTGAATGCCGAATGACCCACCACGACGTTGGTTTCGAGCACATCGTTCGAGGTGATGTAGTTCGCCGCGCGACCTGATTCTTCGTTCCATCCGTTGGTAAATTCATCGCGCAAGCCCAGGCGGACGGTCAGATTGGGCCGCAGGCGGATCGAATCCTCGATGTACCACGCGCCTTCGAGGCTGCGCCAGCCGAGCTCGTTGGGATCGGGAATCACCTGGAACGTGCTCACCGTGCCTTGGAGCAGGGTCGTCAAACTGGTGAAGGTCGCCTGGCCGAGTTGACGGGACGCGCTGTCCTCGTTGTCGCGAATGGGCTGAATCCAGGCGCCGATGCTGATCTGATGCATCCCTTTGGTGATCTGCACCTCGTCCGTGTAAGTGAACAAATTCCGGCGATTCCATGACCCCGCGGCATTGTTCGGCCCGGCCGCGGTGATGCCCGAAATTCCCGTGGTGGTCACTCCGCCGTTGACCACGACGCCACCCGGGCCGTCGCCGGTGACGAACGATTCGTTGGCTGGAAATGCCGCCAAAAGGACTGAGGCCAGATTAAACTCCGCCCGCGAAAATCCGATGGTCGCGGTATTCAGCACCCGCGGGGAGAAGACGTGCGTCTCCTGAATGCTGGCCACCTGGCTCTGAAGCGCTTCATAGGACGCGAACAAAGGATCGGCCTGCGGGACCAGGCTGTTGCCGTTGTCGATGGTGTAGGAAACCGACAGAGAGTCACCCTGGCGAATGACATAATCGGCGCGAGTGGTGCCAAAATCCTCATGAATCTTTTCTTTCGGATTGTTGTAGGACAGCGCATCGCCGCTGGCGACGCCGCTCGAAAGCAGCTCCGCGCCGTTGGCCTGCGGCCACAAATTCAGAAACGGCAGCATCGCCGGATTCAGATTCGCGACCGGCATATAAACGCCCGCGATCGGCACCAGACCCTGGTGGACCTGCGCGTCCGGCACCACGCTCACGCTGCTCAGAGCGAGCGCTTGCCGGAATCCTTCGTAGTTGCCGAACAGGAACAGCTTGTTCTTCTTAATCGGCCCGCCAAGCGCGCCTCCAAATTGATTCCGGCGGAATGGCGGAACCGAGGCCTGGTCGAAAAAGTTTCGCGCATCGAGCGCGCTGTTGCGCAGGAATTCGAACAGCGTTCCGTGCAGGGCATTGGTGCCCGATTGCGTCAGAATGCTGACCTGTGCGCCCGCACGCTTCCCATACTCGGCGCCGTATGTATCGGTGAGCACATTGAATTCGCGCACCGCGTCGATCCCCAACAGTTCGCCGCTTACGCCGCCGGGCGAGATCCCGAGCTGGCTGGAACCGGTGTATTCGACGCCATTAATAAGGAACAGATTTTCCGATGTACGCCGTCCCGCCACCGAGAATGTATTGCCGTCGCTGGTGCTGGTATTGGCGCTCTTCATCGCGCTGTAGTTGACGGTGCCGGGATTCAGCGCAATCAAATTGTCGAAGCTACGCCCGTTCAGCGGCAGATCCTTAACCTCCCGTTCACCGACGATACCTGAAGTCGCCGAGGTGGTCGTGTTGACCACTGGAACGTCCCCAGTGACCGTGACTTCCTGCACGAATTCGCCCACTTCGAGCCGGAAATTGACCACCGCCTGCTGTGCGACCTGGAGATTGATTCCCTTGCGGACGGCCGCCTTGAAACCGTTCTTTTCGACCTTCACTTCATGTGGTCCAGCGGCCAGCGAAAGGACGCTGAAGTTGCCGGATTCATTGGTCGCCGTGATGCGAGTGGCGCCCGTTTCGGCATTGGTGACCACCACTTTCGCACCGCCTACGCCGGCGCCCGAAGGATCCTCCACGGTTCCCGAAATCGCGGCGGCAACCTGCGCGTACACGGGCACCGTGAGCAGCAGCGCCAGGATGGCCCTAGTCATTTTGGCACGCCAGTAAACGCATCGAGCCCGAGGACGCGAGCCCCACGCTCTTCTCCCACGCCCCAGCCGAGCGTCGACATTCTTTGCGGATTAGAACTAAATACAATTTGAAAACAGGATGGATCATCAGGAGCCGCCGGAGCTTTTCCCCTCATCGGGGATACCAAAGCCAGATATTTGAGGATAGTATAAATGTCGCCTTCCTCCGGAAAGCTCACGTCGAATTCCTGCGTGCAAAACCGCACCTGGGACCCGCGCTCCGCCAAACGGAACGCGAAGAACGCCGCGCAATCCACCGCCGCTTCGAACCAGGTTTCGGCGTCGGTGTCCAAATCGAAATAGATCACCACGCGATTATCCTGCTCCCGCGCGAACTCCCGCACCTGCAAATCGCCGGTGTGCGCTGTGGCCTTCCAGTCCACGTGGCGCGCGCTTTCGAGCGCCTCATAAGGACGGATGCGATAAAAATCATGACCGCGTCCGCGCTGCTGCGCCTCCATTTCCCCGCGCACCCCAGCCAGCAGTGCTTCGAAGCCCGGCTGCGCATCCACGCACGGATAGACCAGCAGATCGTGCTGCGCGGTGACCATCTCCCGCCGCTCCGAAAATCCAAACGGGAAGCGCGTCGAGAATTGGAAAGTCCGCTCGCGCTGCGCTCCGCGTTTTGGAAAAAATAAATCCACCGGCTCTTCGAGCACCGCGCCGCCCGGAATCACAGGGAAGTACAGGATTGCGTCAAATCCGCTTTCCTTCGAACCAGCCAAATGAATGCTGAACGACGGGATCACCCGCTTCAAATTGCGGATGCGAATGCCGGCACGTACTTTGCGCCGCGCCGAAATATGCTCCGGTACAAGAAGATTGATTTCCAAACCGGCGATACCCAAGCGGCTGATGAACCCTGAAACCAGCAGCGTGGAAAGCATCGCGGCGAAAATCAGGAATAGTAAATTGTTCGCCGAAATAAACGCGCCCGCGCCCACCACGCCCATCGCCACCGTATACGCGATGCCGGTGCCCGTCACTTGCTGGCGCAGCCCCTGCATCCAGACGACGCGAAATTTCCGCCACGCCCGAGGTAGCCACGAATCATGCAGCGATTTAATCCCGCGAACCGGTAACATGGACTCTCCCAATCGCATTTACTAATTTACGATACGGAATTTTGTCGATCGATTCGAACCCCAGCCACTCCCCGTCGCGCCAGGTCGAGCCATGCCAGCGCGTCAGAATCGCCAGATGCTCCATATTCGGCGGACCTCCCGCAGCCAGCGCATTCGTCAGTTCGCGCAACCGCCGATCCATGGATTCGCCGGCTCCCATGGTGCCTCCCAACGTGAACGGCACCGGTTCCAACCATCGCCCACCCAGCAAGAACAGCAACTCCACGGCATCATTGACAGGCGCCCGCACCACGGCCACGCCGTTTAACTTGTCGATCGACTTGGCCAACTCCCCGGCGAACCCGCGCACCTCGGCGATTTTCTCAACCCGTTGATGTAGCCTCTCCGCCGCCTCAAACTGCATCTCCATGCTGGCCCGGTCGCGCGCCGCCTCCGCCGTCTCCAGCAATGACGATCCGCTCGAGCGCAGAAACTGTTCCATACGCGCCGACTCACTGCGATATTGCTCCACCGTGACCGCTTCCTGGCAGGGCCTTAAACAGCGCGCCATCTCGCCGTAAATGCACCCCGGATGTTCCGGCGAGGGGGTCAGATTTTCTTCGCATCGCCGGATCTGAAACAGGTCGAGGAGTTCGCCGTCAAACCGTTCCGCCGCCGCCCGGCTGGAAAATGGCCCATAAAACAGGCCTTTTCCGAGGCGTGTTGTCACCATGGTCCGGGGAAATGGATTGTCGACAGTCAAGCGCACAAATGCCGGAGGCCGCAGCCGCGTAATTCTGGGCCAATCCTCCGGAAAATATTTCTGCGCCAGCTCCAGATACAGCAGCGACGATGCCAGGCGCGACCCCATCGGCCAGTATTCGATGCGATCGGCAATCCCGCGCAAATTCAGTAGCTTCGATACCCGGTCCCGATCCGAAATCAGTCGTTTCAGGCGCCTTTTGAGCAGCGCCGTTCGCGCCAGGTAAGGTTTTCCCTCGCTGGCCCATAACAAAAATACCGCCGGAACATCAGGAATCGACTCCAGATCGGAAGGGTTCGCAGTCAGCGGCGGGCGCATGTCTCTTCAAGAGTAACTTTTAATGCAGGTATGCGAAACAGCATAGCCATCCGCGTGTTCTCTATTATTAGAATGACAAAAATTCTCAAACAAGCCCCGATTCTGATCGCCCTGGCCAGCCTCGCGTTCGCGCAGGGCCGACACCCCGCTTATCTGCACGCCCGCAGCGACCTGCGCCGCGCCACTCTGCTGATGCGGATTCCCGATGAGCCGAATGTGAACCGCGATATGGCCATCGCCATCGACCACACCGAGCACGCCATTCATGAGCTGGACGATGCCGCGCGCTGGGATCGCAAGGATCTTGACGACCATCCGCCCGTCGATATGCATCTGGGCCGCGGCGGGCGTTTTCGAGAAATTATTCGTCTGCTGGAGAGCGCGCGCCACGATATCGAACAGGAAGAAGATAATCCGATCGCCAGAGAATGGCGCAATCGGGCGTTCCACAATATCGACGATGCGATCGCCGTGGTGCGCAAAGGCGGTTACGATAAATTCCGCGACCAAGCCATGATGGCAATACCGCCTGCTGAAAGAGTCTCTTATTGAAAGAGCCTCCAGTGGGGCCGCCAATGGAGTATGACCTTGGAAGCTTCAGGGAGGCGATTGAGAACTTAGTGCCCTCAAAGGCAAAGTTGGCATCGAGATAGGTGGCCGAGCCAAAGCGCGATCACCGCTCGATCTACGCCGCCTGGCAGCAGTTCCATGGCAGAGGCGTGGCGAAGCACGCGTGGTGAAGCTCTTTTCTTGCGTAGCGAAGGGCAGTTCTTTCGCGCTGCGCCACGTGGCGCGCCAGCAAGGGCTGAACACCATCGGCACTCAAGGGGTCCGACGGGGGCGCTGAGAAAGAATTGATTGACGAATCCCGATACATCCGTGCATATTGCACTAGAGCGATTTCAGAGTTGCTGTAGACTTGCAAACCCGCCAAAAATGGCGGCCCCACAAGCTCTGCGCAATGCCCGGGCCTCGATCGCGATTGAATCTCGGGCCGGACCGGTTACCAAAGCTGTAGTGGGGAGTAGTAATCTTCATGAGCGGAATGATCAAAGATCTGCGATACGCGCTTCGACAGCTCCGTTTGAACCCGACCTTCACGATTGTCTCGGTACTTTCTCTGGCTCTGGGTATCGGGGCCAACACCGCTATTTTTCAGTTGATTGACGCGGTTCGGCTACGGACGCTGCCGGTTGAAAAGCCGCAGGAACTGGCGTCCATCGACTTTCCCGAGGGGTCCATGCGTTCGGGCTGGTATTCGACGCGCAGTGCGCGGCTCACTTATGCGCAATGGGATCTGATTCATCAGCGCCCCAGCGCGTTTAGCGGGACCGCCGCCTGGAGCGCGACGCAGTTCAATCTGGCCGAAGGAGGCGCGGTGCGCCACGCCGAGGGTCTGTTCGTCAGCGGAGACTTTTTCAGCGTGCTCGGCGTCCCGGCCTTGCTGGGACGCGGCTTCACCGCTGAGGACGACCGACCGGGCTGCGGTTCGCCGGGAGCGGTCATCAGTTATTCCTTCTGGCAGCGCGAATTCGGCGGCGACGCGGCGGTGCTGGGCCGGACGGTCAGGCTGAATGGCCGGCCTTTCACAATCTTGGGGGTTACACCCGCTGGTTTCTTTGGCGTCGAGGTGGGCTTCCGTTATGACGTGGCGCTGCCCTTATGCGCCGACCCCATGTTTGCCGAGGACGGCTCCCCCGGGCGGATCCCGGTCCGGCACGCCTGGTGGCTATCCGCGATGGGTCGATTGAAGCCGGGCTCGACCATCGCCGGGGCGAACGCCGAGATGCAAGCGCTTTCGCCGGGCATCATGGAAGCCACGCTGCCGCCCACTTACCGCCCTGACGACGCCAAGAAATATCTGGCGAATAAGCTGACGGTTACAGCCGGAAGCACGGGCGTATCGGTTTATCGCTCGATTTACGAGAATCCTCTGTGGATCCTACTCGCGACCACCGGCCTGGTGCTGCTGATCGCATGCGCGAACCTGGCGAACCTTCTGCTGGCGCGGGCCAGCATCCGCGAACGGGAGATTGCCGTGCGCCAGGCGATCGGGGCGTCGCGAGGCAGGCTGATCGCACAACTGCTATCGGAAAGCATGGTGCTGGCGCTCATAGGAACCGCCCTGGGAGCGCTGTTAGCCCAGGCATTGAGTCGCGCGCTGGTGGTATTTCTGAGCACCAAAGGAAATTCTCTGTTTGTCGGATTGCAGTTGGATCCGCGAGTGCTCGGATTCATGGCGGGCGTAGCGATCCTGACCTGCCTGCTGTTCGGCCTGACTCCGGCAATCCGCGCAACCAATATCTCGCCCGCGTCGGCGATGCGTTCCGGAGGCCGGGGGATTGCCACCGGGCGCGACCGTTTCGGACTGCGGCGAGTCCTGGTGGTGGCGCAGGTATCGTTATCGCTGGTGCTGCTGGTTGGAGCATTCCTGTTCGTTCGCAGCCTCCAGAAACTGCTGGATGTTCAGCCGGGATTCCGCGCCGAAGGAATTATTGCGGTCAGCCTGGATCTTCGTCCGGGCCATTATACGAGGGATCGGCTGCCGCAGGTTTATCGCGAGCTTCTGGAGCGTTTGCGCGTCCGTACAGGGGCAGCCTCGGTGGCGCAAGTCGGCTGGACGCCGGTGAGCTACACCGGCTGGGAGGAAAGCGTCTGGGCCGACGGGACTAACGCGGCGCGCCAGCATTGCCTGTTCGTTCGCTCGGGGCCAGGCTACTTCCGGACCATGGAGACAGCTTTGCTTGCGGGGCGTGATTTCGACGACCACGACGATCGCACAGCCTCCAGAGTGGCGATCGTCAACGAAGCGTTCGCACAGAAGGTCTTCGGCGGTGAAAATCCGGTGGGCCGTTCCTTCCGCGTCTTGGGCCCCGAGGGCAAACCGGATCCGGTCTACCAGGTCGTGGGTGAAGTGCGGAACACGAAATATTACGAACTGCGCGAGGATTACCAGCCAATCAGTTTTCTGCCCATGGCGCAGGACGAGAGTCCGGACGCCGAGGCCACCTATGTTCTGCGAACCAGCGCGCCCGTGGGCGGAGTGCTGCGGGCGGCAACGGCGGCGGTGGCCGAAGTGAATCCCGGACTTGGCGTTGAGTTCAGCATTCTGAGCGAACAGTTGACGGAATCTTTAATGCGCGAACGGCTGATGGCGGCGCTGGCCGGCGCCTTCGGACTGCTGGCGGGCTCGCTGGCTGTATTGGGACTCTACGGCGTGGTGGCGTACATGGTGGCCCGGCGGCGAAGTGAGATCGGCGTGCGCATCGCGCTGGGCGCCGGCCGTGGACGCGTGATCCGGCTGGTTCTCAAGGAGGCGGCTCTACTCCTCGCCATCGGTCTGGCGGTAGGCGTCGGGCTCTCGCTGTGGGCTGCCAGGGCCGCAACCACGATGCTCTACGGTTTGAAGCCTTACGATCCGCTCACCCTCGGCGGAGCCATCGTCACGCTCGCCGCCGTGGGTCTGATCGCGAGCTATCTTCCGGCGCGGCGCGCATCCCGTCTGGATCCGATGGACGCCTTGCGGGAAGAATAACGAGCTCGCATTTTGAATCGTGTTACAGCCTGGATGCGTGATGACGCCTTAGGGCAAGTTACCACGCGGCCGGCGTGGATTTTTGGGTCGTCCTATTTCTCGAGCCTGCGTTAGTTCACTGTCAAGAGATTGCTGGTGGGCGTAATGGAGCCCCCGTACGCGCACGCGATCACGTCGTTGCCGGCCGCCGCGTCCGAAGGCACGGTAATGTTGAGCTGATATAGTCCCGGGCTAATGACGCCGGCGAATCCAACTAGTGCTGCGGTGCTCCCGACGCTGCATATCGGCACGCTTGGAAGTGCTCCGAATTGCGTGGCCGATCCCGCGGTCAGCGTGGTCGCTGGAAGACCAAATCCGGTCGCATAGGTCACGATTGTTTCGCCCGGCGCGGCGGGGGTTGAAGCGCCCGGATAGAGCGTCGGCGGTCCGATGAGAGTGTAGTTCAAGTGCGTAGCCGCGATATAGCCTTGCGCGCTGAACAGCAGGAACGACGGAACTACGGTATGCACGGCCACGGCGAAGGGAGGGCTGGAAGCGCCATTGTTGGTGACCACAATATTCACGCTGCTAGAAGCTGTATCGAGGGGCGTCAACACATTGATTTGATCGGTGGCGCAGGATGGATCGGTCACGGCGCTGCAATAAAAATAAACATACGCGGGCTTCCCGTCCACCGTCACGCTGATGCCGTTGAGTTCGGTCGGCATCATCCCTTGGAGAAAGGAAGGAGCCGTGCCCCACAGTACGCCGCTTGCGCTGGTCGTCGAGGGCGCCAGTCCCGTCCCGTGGATTTCGGTCCACGTATTCGGCGCGATACCCGCCGCCGGCTGCGAGCCCGAGGTGTTCACCGAGGTGATTACCGGTGCGCCGCTGCTAATGCCGGTTCCGGTTCCGCTGATCGCGGTGCAGATCCCGATGGCAGTGATCTGATAATTCGTCGCCGTACCGCCCACGTACACCGAAAGAAAGGCGGTGTCGACGGCAGGCTCCGGCGGAACGACCCACAAGGAGGCAGCCGGAAATGCGGCAGGCGCAGGCAGAGTACCGGCCGGAACAAGATTGGACGAACTATTGAGGGTGACGATCCAGGAGGCACTAGAAAGAGCATTGTTGTTGGCACCAACGTTCATCGTGAACTCCGTGGCGGCAGTCAGCCCCCCGATCAGGCTGGCCCCACCCAGCTTGTAAGGCGTGATGGTACTTTGGGATGTTTGTGTGGCGCCTCCTGAAATCAGTGTGTTGGTACCCAAGAACGAGTAGATCGATTCGTAATTTCCATTGACCAGATTCGGTCCGCTCTGGACGATAAAGGAGGTGATATTCACCTGGAGCGTGGGTCCCGAACTCGTGAACTGATAACACTGCGCGTTCGATCCCGCCGCGATTACGAAAAGCCCAGCCAAACACCCTGAAATCCGGCTCATGAAATGGCATCTCCCAGCTTGCATTGCGTAGGCACAACCCCAAAACCGTCAGCCATACTCATAAAGATGGGTTCCGGTTGTCCCGCGGCAACCATGGGAAGCGACATTAAAGTTGTTACCAGCCAGAGGACACCAAGCCGGCAAAGCTTGCCGATCTGGTGGCAAGTTGCTCCTATACGTTTCCTTCGAGACTGCGAGGGCTGCGGTTTGGATTCTGCGGAGAGACAATAGGCTATGACCATTCTGCAAGCCAATCCATCGCGCCGCGGCTTCCTGACAACGCTCGCCGCCGGATCCACACTGCTCTGCTCCCATTCTCTGGACGCCGCTCCAGCCGATCCCCGTCTCGCCCAGGTGCTCAGTCGCACGATTGCGATCGACCTGCACAGCCATGTGGGGATTCCCTTCGGAAAACCGAACGCGCCGCTGCCACATTTCGATCTGCCGGGCGAGATGAAGCGCACCGGTTTCACCGCCGTGATCCAGACGTACGAAGTCGATAGCGTACCGGCGGGGCCTGGTGAGGACTATAAGCACAATCTCGAAGCGCTCGGTTTTGAAGACCGCCTCATCGCGGCCACCCACGTCAAGCGCGCCTTAACGCTGAAAGATCTCGAAACCGCGCACGCGCAAGGCCAACCGCGGATCATCCAGTCCGCCGAGGGCTCCCAGTTCCTGGAGGGCCGCATCGAACGCGTCGAGGAGGTGTACAAACGCGGCCTGCGCAATCTGCAACTGGTGCATGAGCGGGATGACCAGGTCAAACCTCTCGGCGACCTTTACTCAAAGCCCGCCCATTTGGGTGGTTTGACCGATTTCGGCGCAGAGGTCATCCGCGCATGCAACCGGCTCGGCATTGTAGTCGACCTGACGCACTTGAGCTACGAGGGCGTGAAAGCGGCGCTGAAAATTTCCACTCAGCCGATGATCTTCTCCCACACCGCTCCCCTGCCTGGACCCGGTGAACCCAATAAGGTCCCGGATTTGGCATCGCACCTCCTGGGCAAGGACGAGATGCGGGACATCGCTGCCGGGGGCGGAATCATCGGCGTCTGGTCCCGCGGATCGGACACGGCCAAAGAGTATGTCGAGTTGATCAAACGCGTGGTAGACACCGCCGGCATTGACCACGTGGGCATCGGCACCGATACGGACCTCGAACCGCGCGTGGAGCGTACCTATACCAACGCAATCTGGAAGGGCGAAACCCGCTCGTTTTTCCCCGCCGTTGCAGCGGAGATGCTGGCCGCCGGATTCACGCCGGAGGAAGCGAGTAAGATCGGCGGCGGGAATTTCTGTCGGCTCTTCGGGAAAGTTACGGGAGCGGGTATGCACCGATAATCCAACGGTGCTGTTATCTCTTGCCTCCCCGAACTGGATCAACGCTTGTAAAACGGAGCTGTTCGCGGATATGGATGCCAAGAAGTTCGCGTGCGGCTCGATTCGGGGCAATCTTCGGGAAAATCAACAAGTCGCCTGCTCTGCGTCAAGTATCCGCACCGGTCCTAAAAGGTATGCGGCCTGCTACTTCGATGATGATGGGCCGAATATTTCACGATCCCCAGCCCTATCCTGATTCCTCTCGAGATCTTCAAGCTCCTCCGTCATCTTACGGCCGCGAAGATCATGATCCTTGCGATCAATGTCGCCATCGTGGTTTATCTTTTCTCGCACGTCCGCTTTCATAAACTGAAGACCCAAGAACCACAATCAAAGATTTACGTCAGCCGCTCCCAGAGTCGGTGTCCGTAGTAACAGCCGCCTCCCGCGAACAGCAGCGATAAAATGACCACCATCAGGCGACAACGCACGCTGGACTTTTCGAACGGGATTCCCCGATAAGCTTGCCTTCTGCCACCAAAAGGATTGAATCCATCAAATTTCAAAGAACTCGGACCAAAGATTGCTCCCTGGTCCGAGTGATTACCTTACGAACTTACTGCTTCTGGCGCCAGCGAAAAAGGCCCAAAGCGGCCAGTCCCGCACCTAGAAGGGCGATGGTGGCGGGCTCTGGGGTTACGGTCAGGACTAAGTTGGCGGAGTAGGTCGACTCGACACCGCTGGGTCCCAGCAGGGCGAGCACCTGTTGCGGGTCCAAACCCGCGAACTGCGCGGTGTAGATGCCGCTGATCGAGGCAGTACCGCCACCGATGTCGAATAGCGTGCCGTCAATTCCGAAACTCGCTGAGGTTCCGCTGCCATTCTGATCCAGGTTGAACGCCGAGAGTCCGAGGGGATTGGCGGCTGTCACCAGAGCGGCGTTCTCCGGTGTGCAATGCGTGAGACCCGCGCAAGTGGTCGACGCGGTGTCTGTCCCGAGCGGAATGAACGTCAGTTCGATGGTCTCATTGTTGTTCAAATCGAATGTGATGAAGTCCATCAGCGCCAAGGGAGTGTTCAGCGGCTGGGTGGCATCATTGATGTCGGTTTCCAGTCCGAACGTTGAGTTGTATTGGGCAAAGGTTCCAGTGGACGCGCCAACGGCAAAATCTCCTTTTCCCGTCGCGGGGCACGCCGTGTCGCCAGGCTGGTCGCAGGACCAGTTCAAAAACGCAGCTCCGACCGTTGCGTCCCCCGAAATGTTAAGTTGACTACCATTTATAATTGGCGTTCCGTAGCCCGGTACGATCAGTGCCGCACCGCAGCTGAGACCTAACAGCATCTTTCCTATTTTAATCATTATTTTCTCCTATTTCTTTCTGCACTTCCGAACGTCACTCAAAAGGAACGCTAGTATCGAGTGCCTCCGCGCCGAAACTGCATAGTCATTTCTTGATCTGGCCTCTCGCCCTAGCTTTTGCGCTAGAACAAGCCTTACTCGGTCTTAGAGCATTCCTCCGGCGTTACACCTAGAGCAATAGCTTAACCAACTAAGGTCCTGTTGAAAAGGCCTAAGTTATAAACATTAGTACTTTTTGGTATTTTGGGCACATGGCAATAATTGCACGTATTTTCTGTATGGTGCGCAGAAAGTGCATTGCCTGCCTTAGAACAGCGATTTGAAAACGACGGTTAAGTATAGCGCTTGCGCGCGGTTAGGAGAAAAATACCGCGGTATGGGTACCTAAGGACGGAATAAGACTGTCGCGCGTAGTCCCACAGGAAGAATCTGGGCTGCCGATTCGAGTTGCGCGGTGACTTCCAGAACGTCGCGATCCTGCTTGTCGGCAGGATCTCCGGTGAGTACGGATTTCCGGCCCATGACGACCGCCAGTTTCGTCACCTTACCGCTGAAGCGCTGGCCCGAGAAGGCATCGGCGAAGGCGACCACCTTCTGGCCAACGTGAATCTTGCCGACGTCTTTTTCGTCCACTTCGGCTTTGACCCTGCGGCCGGAGAGGTCGACGAGTGTCAGCACGGGGCGGGGGGCAACCAGGGCGAATGACTCCCCGGGGTGCAACATGACACGAAGAACGGTCCCCGATATGGGCGCCCTAACTTCGCACTTGCCAAGTTTCTCCTCGGCGAAGGTGATGCGTTCCTTGGCCGCCAAAAGATCGGCATTTGCTTTCGCCACTTCTTCGGCCAGAGGCCCGGCGTTTACAAGTTGTTCATTCCTTAGCGCGCGCTGATACTCGGCCTCCGCGACGTCTCCATCGCGGGAGGCTTCGTCGTAGGAGGATTTTGAGATCGCTTCGGTCTCCGCTAAGCCGCGTAATCTTTCCTTTTGACGCTTTGCCTGGGTCAACACGGCCTTCGCGGCAACCACTCGCTGGGCGGCAGCTTCGCGTTCCTCCTTGCGGCTGCCCAACAGGAGCCGATCGTGAACTTGCTGAAGACTTTCGGCTTCGGCTCGGGCAACGGGCAACGCCGATTGGAGATCGCGGCAATCGAGTCTGGCAAGAACGTCGTCGCGTTGGACGCGTTGGCCTTCCTTCACATCGATGGTTTGGATGATGCCGTCGAGGCCGGCGCCGACCTCGATCAGGTCCGACTGTCCCTCAATCCTACCGGGACTGGCGAGCGCTACCGCGTCCGGGTCCGGTTCCGATTTGGCAGCGACGGAAGGACGGACCGATGCTTTGGTTTGCTCGACCGGTCCGTAGACCATGAAGGCAACGGCGGAGAGCCCGATGATCGCCGCGAGTACGAAAACTAGCGCCGGGATACGGCGGCTTCCCGAAGGTGTACCTGTTCTCGACATTCCACATTTCTCCTGTCTTCCACCACGCATCCATCCTCAAGGATGATCGTGCGTTGAGCAAAATTGATCCAACGATGGTCATGCGAGACCACCACAACGGTCCGCGATTGTTCCACGGCGAGGCGTCGCAAAATACCACTGATCTGGCACCCGGACTCGAAATCGAGCGACGCGGTCGGTTCATCGGCGAGTACGATCGGCGGGTCTGAGAGCAATGCTCGGGCAATGGCGACTCTCTGTTTCTCCCCGCCACTGAGTTGGTCGGGCTTCTCTTTAAACTTTTCGCCGAGGCCCAGATCGGTCAGCAGTTTTCGGGCATGCTGCGACTGATGGCGCCGATCGCCGGATATTTCGGCGGCAATCATTACGTTTTCGAGCGCGGGCAGCGAATGAAAGAGCCGGAAGGCCTGGAAGATAAAACCGATGTGCGTTCTCAAGCGGGTGCGGTTGCGTTCCTTCAAGCGGCTGACGTCGTTCCCATCGACGAAGACCGATCCTTCATCCGGAGAGAGGAGGCAGCCCAGCAGCGACAATAAGGTGGTTTTACCGCTGCCCGAAGGGCCCATCACAAGCGTCAATTCGCCAGGATGGAAACTGACCGAGACATCCTTCAACGCCGAGACGCGGGCGTTTTTGGGTCCGTATCGCACGCTGACACGCTCGACCGATAGGTTGCGATCAGGCACGGAATACTCTCGCTGGTTCTACGGCTAGCGCCGCGCGCACGGACAAAACAGAGGCAAACATGCAGATCGCGAGCGCCGGAGGCAGAATCGCCAAGGGCAGCCATGCGGGAGTCGAAAGCCAGGGGATCGCGCTCTTAGCCTGGCGGATCACCGGTTCGCTTAACGCGATGCCCAGCAGGTATCCGGCGATTCCGCACACCAGAGCTTGCGTGACGATCACACGGATTACGAATCCGTGGGTGGCTCCAATGGCCTTGAGTGTTGCAAATTCCTCGATGTGCTCCATGGTGGTGGCGTAAATGGCCTGCGAAACCACTGCCAGGCCGATAATGAATCCGAGGAGGGCCGCCGCGAGAATAGCGCCACCCGCGCCTGTCTGCGAGCTCCAGTACATTTGCGCTTTTCGAGCGAACTCCTTTTTGGTCCAAACGTCGACATTCGGCAACCGTGTCATCAATTGGCGCTTCACGTCGGCAATCGACGCACCGCTCCGCACGCGGACCAAAATGAACATGGTTTCGGTCGGACGCATGCCGGTATAACGCAAACCATCGGTGTAGGAGGAGAAGACGTAAGGCGTTCCCAAAAAGGAACTGAAGCCCGAGGTCCGTCCGGTTACGTTGGCGCGATGTTCATTGATTTCGACCGCGGACGGCAGGCCGCCTGACTGCGCGGACGACAGGCCGCCTGACTGAATGAGCAGCCCGCTGCTGCTCTCGTCTATTAAAATGGAATCGGGGTCTGATGCCGCGCCGTTTCCGATATGCGGAGCGGGGAAGCGCGAACCGGCGCCGCGTTCGGCTCCGATTAATGTAACCAACTGCTGATTTCCATCGGATTTTCGAAATTCAACGATGCGGGTCAGAATACGGGTGGTGCTTTCGACTCCGGATACGCTGTGCGCAAGTTCGACGAAGCGGCGCTCCAGGACCACTGGAAACTCAAAACAGGATGCGCCCCTTCCTGCGATCCAGAGATCGGAATCGGTCGCGTCGATAATCTTCGATGCCGCGCCCAGGAATCCCATAAGGATGCTGCCCTGGGTGATCATCAGGAGCGTGGCACACGCTATTCCCAGAATGGTTACCAGGAATCGCGTACGCTCATGTGCGATATTCTGCCAAGCCAGTCGCATCGGTGTCCTTCCGCATAGCCGCAATCAATTTGAAAGCGTTCGGGAAAAAACACCCGGTGGTTTCCCGATAACGCCGGTACAGACTCGCGAGAGGGGAACGCGAGAACTTCAATTCCTCGGCTCGCGCGGCTTTCTGGTACAAGAAAAACATCACAAAAACCGTCGGAAGCAGCCATAGACTGCCCGCCGCGAAGACTCCCGCGGCCCAAGTGAGCAAATAGGAACTATAAAAAGGATGGCGGACGAAGCGGTAAGGACCGGTGGTGACGACGTGTTCCGGGGCGTCGGGAGAGAAGGCCGCGGAAAGATGACGGGCCCAATTCGTTCGGATAGCCCACCAGAAGAGTCCCAGAGCGAGCAAGTACAGGCCGCCCGCCACGAGAACTTGTGCCGGCGGGACTGCGGGCGCGACCAGAATCGCCACCAGATGCAGGACAGCGAACGACGCGCTGGAATACCTGATCGCCTTCATGCCAGGAACATCCCCAGCGGGTTGAAAAAAGAAATTGTTCATGGCCCAGCGAAAGCTTGCCAGACAAGCTAACAAGCACCCAATCAAGAGCCAACTCCAATGAAACATCACACCTCCACTACTATCAAGGCCTTGCCGTTGACTACTCCGGCGGGGTCCGGGCGCGTTCTCCTGCATCCCGATGGACCCGAAATCTCAGTACTTGACGGATCGGCGGTCTAGCGCCCAACCTGTAGAGCGGGCGCAAAACAGCGTGGCTCGCGAGGTATTCATAAGGCCGCAATCCCGGCAAGGGGTTCGGCCGTAAGGACCAGGATATTTCTCAGGTGGGCCTTCATTTCCGAGACCCAGGAGGCGTATCGGAGGGTGGGCGCCCAGGAATAAAAACGGAGGATTTCCATTTCGCAGCGATAGCTCGAATCGTAATAGGAAGGCATTTGCGAATACCGGTCTTCCAGGGGACGCCCTCCGACTCCTTTCAAGATGGAGGCTGAACCATGTCGCGCGGTCGCGGTACTGATTCCGACCCCCCCGCCCAGCGCTTGCCCGAGAGCGTAAAGGCTGAGCGCCATTCGCAGGGCCTCCGTCGTTCGCCGGACGTGTTCCGTCAATGCCCAGCCACCAACTTCAACGTATGGGTAACCGAGGCGGCGGGAAATCGTGATTTCCGACTGGACGGCGGATCGGATCCGGTGGCCCCAATTCGGGCAGTCTGCGAGCGTCGATCTGGCGACGCTCAGCTTGGAAAAATCGATCTCATCGCGATGCTCCCGATACCGCGAACAACCGCAAAGCTCCCCGTCGCGGTTGGCAACGAGTAGATGCCAGCTAAACCCATCGGCGGAGAGTTGATGCCTTCCCTGGATTAGCGTTTCCGGATCGATGGCGCCGTCTTT
Organism: Bryobacteraceae bacterium; assembly: GCA_049521155.1. Classification (GTDB taxonomy): domain Bacteria; phylum Acidobacteriota; class Terriglobia; order Bryobacterales; family Bryobacteraceae; genus Palsa-187. The sequence goes on along the minus strand of JBEKPC010000046.1, from coordinate 5,771 downwards.
GAGATAAATCTGGCCACGCATCCTTTGCATTTCCGAGATCAGTTGACCATGGCGGTCCGCATCATTTTGTACCCGATGGAAGAATTTTGGCACTGGCGATCCAGCAGGCGCTAACAGAACCAATTCGCGGGACGTTGCTGACAGATCCCGTGTCCGAACACGCCTCAGCGAGCCGGGATCGTTCCGATGATCCATGCACACCTCTTCTGGGGCACGAAAATCAAGGTTCGTGCCAGTCGTTTAAATTTGCCGAACGGTGAGGATCGCAGGGAGCAGTCATAGTACCAAAGTAATAGAATGGTAAACCTTTAGTTTGTAAATGGTTAGGTCCAGCAAACGGCGGCTGGTCCTTAGATGGGAGGTTTTTACTCAATCCGAACCGTAATTTTTACGGGGTATCTGTAATAACTTCTGTGCACAGTTTCCCGCTGTTATACGACGTTCCAAATTCGAATCTAGGGGCTTTTCTCAGACCCCGATTACATCTTCTGCCGATGGAATAAGTGTCTATTGAGACGTTTACTAGGAACTGAGGACGTTGGTACTATGCAACTTGCGGACGAACTCGAAAATAACCTCGGTCGAGGGTTTGTATTACTGGCTCCAGGTGATCGAGCTCACGTCGCTTTCACGCGAAAGATGGCGGACAGGTCGCGCTACAGGAGCTTGCTCGAAGGCGCCCAGAGGTTGCGAGGATCGATTTATGTCAGGGACGGTGCCATCAGGCCGGAACAACTGACACCGGACGGGCGGCACGTCCAACCGGTGGACAAGCAGAGCTGGCACCTTCTGACGGTTGACACCCACCAGAGGGTGGTTGCCTGTATGCGATATCATGCTCACCGGCCGGGGGCCTCGTTCTCCTCTTTGACGCTCTCTCATGCGCTCGGTGGGCGAGGGTCCGAGCTTGCGCCACGGGTCAAGAGCGCCGTGAAGATACAGTTAGATCTCGCTCGAAGGCGCGGATTGTCTTACGTTGAACTGGGTGGATGGGCTATTTGTGAAGAGTTGCGATGCACAACGGAAGCACTTCGAATGCTTTTGGCCGTGTATGGACTCTCTGAGCTGATGGGAGGGGCACTGGCGCTAAGCACCGCGACTACACGGCACGGTTCGTCGTCGATTCTGAGGCGGATTGGCGGAAGGCCATTGAGCGAGAATGGGGTCGAGATTCCGTCGTACTACGACTCGAATTACAAGTGCGAAATGGAATTACTGAGTTTTGAGACGTCTTCTCCCAACCCACGGTACGCGAGTTGGATCAGCAAATTCAGCAAGGCACTCCAGCACGTTCCGGTGGTGTTATCCGACTGCGTCGATAGCGGTCATGACAATAGTAGTTTGTTGCGGCTCTGCGAAGCCGTGCAGGCACCCCGGGCATCGTCTGTTCCGATGCTTTTAACGGCCTGAATTCCTTGCTGCCAGACGATGCGGGCGATCTCCCAGCGGATCCGATCAACTCCGACCCGGTCGCGAACAACCCCGACAGCATGGCAGCCTTCAGCAGCCGTGATCCTGTGCAGACCGGGCGGAACAAGCCGGATGTTATTGCCTGGGCATTTCATCGCGCCGGGCAAAATGATCAGGAACTTAGCAGGCTATTCCGCAGGATCGTAGTTCAGGTTAGGCCCCAGCCATCGCTCGACCTCAGCCACACTCATTCCTTTACGCTCGTGGTAATCAGCCACCTGATCGCGGTCAATTTTGCCGAGGCTGAAATAGCGCGATTCCGGGTGCGCGAAGTAGAGGCCGCTGACGCTCGATCCGGGCCACATCGCGAACGACTCCGTAATCAGCATTCCGGTATTTGCCTGCACTTTGAGCAAACGCCAGAGCGGGCCTTTCTCGGTGTGATCCGGGCACGCCGGATAACCCGCGGCCGGCCTGATTCCGCGGTACTTCTCCTGGATAAAATCCTCCGGGCTCAAGCGTTCCTGGCAGCCGTAACCCCATTGATCCCGCACTCGCTTATGTAGACATTCGGCAAAAGCCTCGGCGAGACGATCGGCGATGGCCTCGGCCATAATGGCGTTGTAGTCGTCGTTCTGGGCCCTGAATCGGTCGCACAACTCTTTAAGGCCGATCCCGCTGGTCACTGCGAAAGCACCAATGTGATCGGCCATCCCTGTTTCCTTTGGTGCAATAAAGTCGGCAAGAGAACGGCAGGGCTCACTTCCTTCGCGGTGCGATTGCTGGCGAAGGAAGTGGAACCGTTCTAACACCTTCTTCCGAGTGTCGTCCGTGTATAGCTCGACGTTGTCGCCAACGGCGTTGGCGGGGAAAAAGCCATAAACGCCGCGGGCCGTGATCAGGTTTTTCTCGATGATGGCATCGAGGAGAGCGTTCGCTTCCGCGAAGATCTGGCGCGCTTGCGCACCTTGTTCGGGATGCTCGAAGATGCGGGGATAGATCCCCTTCAGTCCCCAGGTATGAAAGAACGGCGACCAGTCGATGAAGTTGCGCAATGTCGCGAGGGGAAAATTGTCGAGCACGCAGACGCCAGTGAAGGAGGGGACGGGCAAGTCTTCGATCCGCCAAACGATCGGAGTCCTCCGGGCGCGCGCCTCTTCAATAGACACGGCTTTCACGCGCGGCGACGAGTGAGACTTGCGAAGGGCCTCATAGTCGGCGCGGTGCTGCGCCACAAAGGCGGACTTACCGTCGTCGCTGAGAAGGCTGGTGGTCACGGGCACCGCGCGGCTGGCATCCAGTACGTGAACCACTGGCTCACTATAGTGCGGCGCGATCTTAATGGCCGTGTGGGCGCGACTGGTGGTCGCCCCACCGATCAATAGCGGCAATTTGAAACCCTGACGCTCCATCTCGCGAGCGACATGCACCATCTCATCGAGAGATGGGGTGATCAGACCACTGAGGCCGATCAGGTCCGCTTTCTCCAACTTGGCTCGTTCGAGAATTTTTTCGCACGAAACCATTACGCCCATATCGATGACTTCGTAGTTATTGCAGGCGAGGACCACGCCGACGATATTCTTGCCAATGTCGTGAACATCGCCTTTGACCGTCGCGAGCAGGATCTTGCCCTGCGTCTTGACCTCTTGTCCAGCGGCCACCATCGCCGCTTTTTCGGCCTCCATAAACGGCGTCAGATGCGCCACGGCTTTCTTCATGACGCGCGCGGATTTCACCACCTGAGGCAGGAACATTTTCCCGGCGCCGAACAGATCGCCCACCACGCTCATCCCCGCCATTAACGGCCCTTCGATCACAAGCAGAGGACGGCCGAGCTTAACGCGAGCCTCCTCGGCGTCGATCTCGATGTAGGTGTCGATGCCCTTAACCAGCGCGTGAGAAAGGCGCTCCTCAACCGTGCCGTTGCGCCATTCTTCCGCCTTCTTTTCGTTCGCTACGGTACCGGAGCTTGCAGCTTTCAGCGCCTCACCGTGGTCGACCAGTCGCTCCGTCGCATCCGGCCGGCGATTGAGCAGTACATCTTCGACGAAAACCTTCAGTTCAGGCTCGATTTCCTCATAGACTTCCAGCATCCCGGCGTTGACGATGCCCATGTCCATGCCCGCGGCGATGGCGTGATATAGGAACGCCGAGTGCATCGCTTCGCGAACCTTGTTGTTGCCGCGAAAACTGAAAGAGATGTTGGAAACGCCGCCGCTCACTTTCGCGTGCGGCAGATTGGCCTTGATCCAGCGGGTGGCGTTGATGAAATCGACAGCGTAGTTGTTATGCTCCTCCATGCCGGTGGCGACGGTGAGGATGTTCGGGTCAAAAATAATATCCTCCGGCGGAAAACCGACCTCGTCCACCAGGATGCGGTAGGCGCGTTCGCAAATGCGGATCTTCTCTTCGAATGTCGCGGCCTGGCCGTTTTCGTCGAACGCCATGACCACCACGGCGGCGCCGTATTTCAACACTTTCCTGGCGTTCTGGCGGAACTTCTCTTCGCCTTCCTTGAGCGAAATGGAGTTCACGATGCCTTTGCCTTGGAGGCATTTGAGGCCAGCCTCGATGACCTCCCATTTGGAGGAATCGACCATGAAGGGTACTTTGGCGACTTCTGGCTCACTCGCGAGCAACTGAAGGTAGCGGGTCATTGCGGCGACGCCGTCGATCATGCCTTCATCCATACAGATGTCAATAACGTTGGCTCCGTTTTCGACCTGCTGGCGGGCGATGCTGACCGCTTCCTCGAACTTACCTTCCTTCACCAGTTTCGCGAACTTGGGCGAGCCCGCGACGTTGGTGCGCTCGCCGATCATGATGTAGACGCCGGGCTGCTGGGTGAATGGCTGAGAGCCGGACAAACGTAAAGGCTTGGTCAAGCGCGGCTCCCACTCGGAATGACGCGCGGAGGCTGACCCTCTAGAGCTTTCGCGATTGCCGCGATGTGCTCCGGCGTGTTGCCGCAGCAGCCTCCGGCGATGTTGATCAAGCCAGCTTTTGCAAACTCGCCCAAGTAGCGCGCCATATCCGCAGGACCAAGATCGAAGCCGGTTTCCGAAAGGGGATTCGGCAATCCCGCGTTCGGATAGCAGGAGATCGCGACATCCGCTTTCTCCGACAAGTCGCTCAAAAACGGATACATGAGGTCCGGACCGAGCGAGCAATTCAGCCCAACCGACAGGGGCTTCGCGTGTTTCACCGCGTTCCAGAATGCTTCGATTGTTTGCGCGGAAATCATTGTCTCGCCGCCGCGGCCAACCGCCGCCGAGATCATGACAGGCAACTCCTTGCCGTCGGCGTCGAACACTTCGCGGATGGCGACCAGAGCGGCTTTTGCGTTCAACGAATCGAAGATCGTCTCGACCAGCAGGAGGTCTGAGCCTCCCGCGATCAGCGCGCGCACTTCCTGCATATAGGCAGTCTTCACCTGATCGAAGGTAACGACGCGGAAGCCCGCATCATCGGCATCGGGCGAGTTTGACAAAGAAACAGTCAAAGGTCCGATCGCTCCTGCCACGAACCGTTGATGCCCGGTCTCATTCCCGATGCGATCGGCCCACTGACGGCATTGCCGGGCCGATTGCTCGTTGATCTCCCACGCCAGGTTATTGAGAAACGGATCCTCAATCACTTTCTGATAGAACTCCGGATCCTTACGGCCGCCCTTTTCGCGAGGATCGTCGACGAAAAACTCGCTCTGGGTGATGCTGGTCGCCCCGAAGGTATTGGTCTCGATAATGTCCGCCCCGGCTTCGAGAAAGCGACGATGGATATCTCCGATCATGTCAGGCTGGGTCAGAGAGAAGAGGTCGCCATTGTTCAGCAAATCCTTCATCGAATCTTGGAATCGCTCCCCTCGGATGTGCGCTTCCGTCATGCCATAAGTGCGGATGGTGGTACCCATCGCTCCGTCGATGATCGCGATCTTGCTCTCCATAACCTTCTGAAGAGAATGTTGTATTACGGTCGTCATGTTTTATTGATCGGTACAATTACGAACCGGCTAATTGGCATAGCAGGCCGCGGTCGACAATTCGCTCCATACCGATCGCCCCCCGCCGAGGCGGACCCATCGTTCAGCCGAGCTGTCGCTTCGAATCCGGACCACCCGTCGCGTCAACGCTTACCTTCATCATAGCGATACCCCGGTCCGCAACGGTAGCGCCGATGATACTACGCAAGTACCTTCTCGACGACTCGTCCGCTGACGTCGGTCAGGCGAAAATCACGCCCCTGGAAGCGGTAGGTCAGGCGTTTGTGGTCGATCCCCAGGCAGTGAAGGATGGTTGCCTGGAGGTCGTGCACGTGGACCGGATCTTTTACGATGTTGTAACTATAATCGTCGGTTTCGC
>JBEKPC010000045.1:0-33892 GCA_049521155.1 Bryobacteraceae bacterium | reverse complement strand
CCTGGTCGACCTGGTTCGCGAAAAGGCGAAAACCGTGGTCCGGCCAAAGGATCTGGGCGCGAACACCGCCTCCGGTTTCTCCGCCGAAGGAATTTCGAATGCCTGGTTTCTACATTGCCTGAATGCGAGTCTCGGCCCCCTGCGCCATCTGTGCCTGGCCAAGCGCGGCCATCCCGAAGAGGTCTACGAAGAACTGTCCCGCCTAGCCGGCGCACTCTGTACCTTCGGACTCGATTCGGACCCCGGCCTGCTTCCGCTCTACGATCATTTGCATCCCACCGCCTGTTTCGAGGCGCTCGATCGCCATATTCGCGAGCATCTGGAGTTGATCGTTCCCAGCAGTTGCGTGCCGCTCGCGCTGACCCGTTCCGCGATTTATTTCTGGGAAGGCCGGGTTCTCGATGAGCGAACTCTCAACCGTTCCCGTTGGATTTTCGCGATCCGTTGCCCCATTGGCGAGGCGGATTTAATCGAGCGCACCATGCGTCTCGTGAAGATCTGCTCCAAGGACTTTGTGCCTCGTCTGGTCGAGCGTGCTCTTTCCGGCCTGAAGCTCACGCATCTCCCGGTTCCTCCGCCCGCGCTTTCCCCCAAAATAGAATTTCAATACTTCGCGCTCGATAAGAGCGGACCCTGCTGGGAGCATCTGGTCAGGACGCGCGATCTCGGCATCTATGTTCCCGGCGAACTGCCGGATCCTCAAATCGAATTGTCGGTCATTCTCGATACGTAACCGGAATGAGGTGAAAGGCCACACTTTTACGCGGGTAAGAGTGTGGCGGATAGTGTAGTTGGCGCCCCGGCGGCGCGTCCCTCGAACCTCGCGCTGATTTTCCAGGAATTATTCACCGCCGTGGTGCGCCTGCGCGCGAACCGCCAGGACGTGACCAACGCGGAGCTGTTCCGCAGCCAGGTGATGAACGCGATCCGCACCGGGGATCAGGCGGCCAAAGCGCACGGCTATACCGACGAGGACGTGAAGCTCGTGGTCTTCGCGCTGGTCGCGTTTCTGGATGAATCCGTTCTCAATTTACGCAAGCCGGCCTTTGACGACTGGGTCCGCAAGCCTCTTCAGGAAGAGCTCTTCGGCCGCCACGTGGCCGGCGAAACCTTCTTCGAGAATCTCAGCCACCTGCTGGGCCGCCGTGATTCGCCGGAGCTCGCCGACGTGATCGAAGTTTATTATCTGTGCCTGTTGCTCGGCTATCTCGGCCGCTACAGCATCAGTTCGAAGGGCGATCTTCGCATGGTGATGGCGCAGACCGACGACAAGATCAAGCGTATTCGCGGCGTCGGCGCCGGGCTCTCTCCGCAATGGATGCTGCCCGAAGGCGGCGCGGCGCCGGCCCGTCGCGATCCCTGGATGCTGCGCCTCGGCATCTTTTCCGCATTGTCCGCGCTGCTCGCGGTGATCCTTTTCGTGCTCTATGATTTCTCGCTAGCCGATGGCGCATCGGCCCTCCAGGCCCTGATTTCAGGGGGTCGCCGCTAATCATGGGCGTCTTCGGTTTCTACATCATCTCCGCCATCACGATGGTGATGTACTTCGGAATCGCGTGGGTGGTCACCACCTGGTTGAAGCTGCCTCCGCAAGCGGACACGATTGTCCGAATGCTCCTGATGGGCCTCGGTTTTGCGCTCTTCGCAGTGATCTATCAGTGGCGGGAACGCAGGCAGCGGCAGAAGGAAGCCGCGGCGCAAGATGCTCAACAGCCCGGCGCGACCGCGGGCGAGGCTGCTGGCAGGGAGATCGAAAGCTACATACGTGAGGCTGAAAAACGGCTGGCCGCCGCCCGTGGTTCGCGCGATTCGAAGCTCGCCAACCTGCCGATTTTCTTCATCGCCGGAGAATCGGGCTCCGCCAAGACCAACCTGATGCTCCATTCCGGTACCGAGCCGGATCTGCTCGCAGGCCAGGTTTATCAGGACAACACCGTCGTTCCCACGCGTCCCGTGAATCTTTGGCTTGCTAAGGAAGCGGCGTTTGTGGAGGCCGGTGGCCGCTTGCTCACGGACCCTCTGCGTTGGGAGCGTCTGCTCAAACGCCTGCGGCAGAGCGCCCGGCGTTTCTTCACCGGCCGTCCGCAATCGGCGCGCGGAGTGATCCTCTGCGTCGATAGCGAACGTTTTCTTCGCCCCGGCGCGGAGGAAGCGCTGGCCTCGGCCGCCCGCGGATTGCAGGAACGGCTCGCCGAAATTTCGCAAGTCATGGGCGTGAATCTGCCCGTCTATGTGGTGGTCACCAAGCTCGACCGCATGAATTATTTCACGGAGTACGCTTCGAACCTCACTAACGACGAAGTCACGCAGGTCATGGGCGTCACTCTTCCTCTGCTCAACGGATTCGAGCAAGGCATTTATGCGGAGCAGGAGTCGCGCCGCCTCACTATTACCTTCGATAATCTCTGCGCCTCGCTCTGCGATAACCGGCTGCCCTTCCTGGCGCGGGAAAATAATTCCGCTCATTTGCCTGCGGTGTACGAATTTCCGCGCGAGTTCAGGAAGCTGCGCGTCCCTCTGGTCCGCTTCCTGGTCGATCTGTTCCGCCCCAGCCAACTGCGCGCCAATCCCGTGTTGCGCGGCTTTTATTTTTCCGGCGTGCGCCCCGTCACCGTGAAGGAATCTGTCCCGCTGGCGCGCGGACCGGAGCGCGAAGTCATTTCCCTGTTTGGACGCATGGATGCCGGCTACGGCTCTTCCACTCCCGCCATCGTGGCGCAAGAGGTCCGCACCAGGCGCACTCCGCAATGGCTATTTCTCGGACACCTGTTCAGCGATGTGATCTTGAACGACCGCGCGGCAATGGCTTCGAGCGGTCGGAGTTTCCGCGCCGAAATGTTCCGGCGGGCACTGATCGGCTCGGTAGGCGCGTTGTTCCTGCTGTTGTCCGCCGCCTTCACAATGTCCTATTTCCGCAATCAGGCGCTCGAAGCGCAGGTGGGCGAAGCGGCGCGCGGAATTGCTTTCTCCGAAACCGGCGGCGCGGCGCAGGAACTTCCTTCGCGCGCCTCGCTCGAACGCTTGGATACGCTGCGGCAGAGCGTGGAACTGCTGGCCGGCTATGAACGCGACGGCGCACCTTGGAACCTGCGCTGGGGATTGTACATCGGACCTAAACTTTACCCCACCGCTCGTCGCTTGTACTTCGCCCGCTTCGCGCAGCTCCTGTTCGGATCCACGCAGGCGTCGCTGCTCGATTGGCTCCGGAAGCTGCCCGAGAAGCCGGGCGCCAACGACGAATACAAGCCCTCCTACGATACCCTCAAGGGGTATCTCATCACCACTTCGCATCATGAAAAAAGCACGCGCGCTTTCTTATCACCGCTGCTCTTTGAGCGGTGGACCGGGAAGCGGCAGATCGATGCGGAGCGTGCCGCGCTCGCCCAGCGCCAATTCGATTTCTACAGTGATGAGTTATTCTACGCCAACCCCTACACGTCTGAAAACGACAAAGACGCGATCGAACACGCGCGTAATTATCTCGCTCAATTCAACGCCTCCGAGAATGTCTATCAGTTCATCATCGGAGAAGCTTCCCGTCAGAATCCGCCGGTGAATTTCAATAAGCAGTATGCGGGCTCCGCTGCCTACGTGGTCAACAATAAGGACGTTCAGGGAGCGTTTACCGTCGCCGGATGGCAATTCTTCGAAAAAGCTCTCCACGACCTCCGGCGCTACTTCGGCGGGGAACAATGGGTGTTGGGCGATCGCACCGTCGGCAGCTTCGATCCCGTCACGTTGGGTCCGGAGCTGACCGCGCGTTATCAGAAAGATTTCATCGGCAATTGGCGCGCCTACCTCGCCAACACTGAAGTGGTCCGCTATCGCGGCATTCCCGACGCTGCGCAGAAGCTCCAGCAGCTATCGGGAAATCAATCCTATTTGCTGGCGCTCTTTTGTGTCGCGTCCATCAACACTTCACTCGCTAACAATGATGCGGCCACCGCGCCTTACCAACCCGTCCAATATGTGGAAGCTCCCGGGTGTGTCGAAAAATTGGTGCAGGATCACAACAGTCCCTATCTCACCGCCCTCGCCAGCTTGCAGGGCGTACTGGAACGGGCCGGGAGAAATAATGGCAACATTCCCGACGATCTGGTTGAGCAAGTACAAACAGAGGCGGCTAACGCCTACCGCGTCACGCGCCAGATCGCGCAGAATTTCCGTATCGACCGCGATGGCGACGTTCACGGCATGGTCCAAAAGATAATGGAGGATCCTATTAAACAGGCCGAGGGTCTGCTGCGCGGCATCGGCCCCGCCCAACTCAACGGCGAAGGCCGGCGCTTCTGCAACGCGTTCGCGGAGCTGACCGACAAGTATCCTTTTAAGACCGATTCGAAAACCGACGCCACCATTGAGGAGCTCAATGCCATGTTCCGCCCCGGCGAAGGGAAATTCGACCAGTTCTTCGACTCCGCGCTCAAGAATTACCTGGAGCGTCACGGCAGCCAGTACACGCGGAAGGCGGATGCGCGCGTCCATATCACCGATAATTTCCTGCGTTTCATGAATCGCGCCGGCGCTTTCCGCGACGCTCTGTATACAGGCGACGCGAAAAATCCCTCCCTGGCGTACATCATGACCTCGCTTCCCGCCGAAGGATTGAAGCACGTGACACTCACCCTCGACGGCCAGGTTCTCACTTCCACCGCCGCCGCGAGTGTCACCAAGGATTTCACTTGGCCTGGCACGCCCCATGTGGCGAAGCTCGCCGGCAGCCTGGGCGGCGGCGATTTCGGCTTCATCAGTTATGACGGCCTCTGGGCAGTGTTCCGATTCTTCGGCGACGCCGATCAATTTCAGGCGTCCGGCAACACGTACACGCTGCAATGGGTGCCGCGGCAGGGCCAATCCGGCCAGGCCATCAAGCTCGATAGCGGCAAATCGCTAACCCTCCCCTTCAAGCTCGACCTGAAAGGCGCTCCACCCATCTTTCAAAAAGGCTACCTGTCAGGATTTCAATGCGTCTCCGACGTTGGCCGCTGACCGGCCGCCATATGTACAGAGCCGTATGTCTGGTAGTGCACGCCCCCGGCGTACCGCGTCGACACTCGTGTTTTGGATGCGCCCAATTGCCTGGGATCCAATTGTCGGGCGGCGCCATGCGCTGCCAGCGAGATCGCTTCCGAATCTCGTAGAGGTTTTCGAGAGTGTCGACATTGTTTTGACCTAACCGAGCCGCCATGCGTAGCATGCGGTTTCCTAGATGCTAGCCCGCAGGCGAATTCAGCCGCACTAAATCCTCCACCGACATATTTCCACCGCAGAACACCAACACCACATGCTGCTCCTGCGTGAACTTCATATGCAGCTTGTCCGCCGCCGCCAGCGTGCAGGATGCCGCCGGCTCCGTCATTACCTTCAGCCGCTCTAAAATAAATCGCTGCGCGTCCAGCGCCTCGCGATCGGAAACCACCGTCACGCTTTCGAACAATTCCTTCGCCATCCGGAACGTGGTCTCGCTCGGAGCCGGCGCGCCCAGCGTTCGCGCGATCGACGTAATCGCATCCAGCGTCACAATCGACCCTTCGGCCAGCGATTGCGCCATGCAATCGGCGCCCTCCGTCTCCACGCCCCACACCCGCACGGCCGGCTTCAACGCCTTGATCGCCGTCGCCACGCCCGCCGCGAATCCTCCTCCGCCCACACTGATCACCAGGTCCGTCACCTGCGGCGCGTCCTCCAGAATTTCGAGACCGACCGTTCCCTGTCCCGCCATCACCAGCAGATCGTCGAACGGATGCACATACGCCCATCCTTCGCGTTCGAACTCGGCGACTTCGGCGAATGCGGCGGCTGCCGTAGCGGCGAATTTCACCTCCGCTCCGTAGCCCCGCGTCGCCTCCACGTAATTGCGCGGCGTCGACTCCGGCATCAGCACCAGGGATCGCAATCCCAGCGCCCGCGCTACGTACGCCACCGCCTGCGCATGATTGCCTCCGCTCACCGCGACAATGCCGCGTCCCCGCTCCTCCGGCTTCAAGCTCAGCGTCTTGTTGAATGCCCCGCGCACTTTGAACGACCCGGTTTTTTGAAACAGCTCCAGCTTCACATACACGTTCGACTTCAGCCGTTCGCTTAAAGTGACGCTGGTGGCCAGCGGCGTCCTCCGAATGCACGGGGCAATTCTTTTGCGCGCGGTTTGAATGTCGGATAGCGATAGCGTGGCAGGCATGAACTACTAACATAGAGGAATGAAGGATACGAAAGCCACCATCCGCTATGCCGGCGACGATTACTTTGTCGCCGTCCCGCCCAGCGGCCACGCCCTGACGCTCGATAAGAGAGGGGAGCGCTCCAACGCCGCCAGTCCGCTGGAGCTTCTTCTCGTCGCCCTCGGCGGATGCACCGCGGCCGACGTCGTTGATATTCTCCGCAAGAAACGTGAGCAAGTCACCGAGTACAGCGTCGAAGTCAAAGGCGAGCGCCGCGAAGAATACCCGCGCAGCTTCCGCCGCATCGAAGTCCACCACATCCTTCACGGCCGCGGGCTGAATGAGAAGTCCGTCGCCCACGCCATCCAGTTGTCCGACGAAAAATACTGTGGCGTCTCCGCCACGCTGCGCCCCACAGCGGAGATCGTCACCTCCTACGAGATCCATGAGGCGGAGGTATCATAAGATTGCCTAACATGCCCGCACCGATCTCCGAAGCGGTCACCCATTCCATCCGAGTCGAGGTGATGTCGCAATATTCCCCCGAAAATTCCCGTCCGCAGCAGGACGTGTGGGTATTCGAATACACCGTCCGCATCACCAATCAAGGCACGGAAACCGTGCAGCTCTTAAGCCGCCACTGGATCATCACCGACGGCCTCGACCACGTCGAAGAAGTAAAAGGCCCCGGCGTCATCGGCGAACAACCAATTTTAGCGCCAGGCGAATCTTTCAAATATTCGAGTTGGTGTCCCCTAAAAACCCCCACCGGCACAATGCGCGGAACCTATCAAATGACTAGCGCCGGCGGCACCGAATTCGACATAGAAATCGCCCCCTTCGCGCTGAAAGCCCGTTACATGGTGAATTAACGTTATTGAGAAACCGGGATAAGGTCGGTCTATCCGTTGCCGGCTTGCTCCGCGTGTTTTCTTATCAGCGAATCGAGAATTGTTTGCGGGACTCTAAACGTTGTACGCCGAAGACGGTCAACGCCTCGGCGAAGTTCACCAGACCGCGCTGCGCGCCGAGATCGAGAATCCCCAGCGTGCCAGTCACACGAAGGCCTTTTCTTTGAGCCGCGCTCACACCCTTGCGATCGTCCATCAACAATAGGTCGGCATTGAGCCATGCGGCCAATTGAATGGCCGCCCTCTCGCCCGCGTCAATTCCTTTTAGTGAATCGTCTTCGGCTTGGCCGGGAGGAACATCGCGCACCTCCAGCCAAGCCGGAAGATTGGCAATCCCGCCGCACGAGAGCAGGAGCTTTTCCTGAGGTTAACTCACTTTGTACGGTGGTCGGGACGATCACTTTTTCAAACAAGACTGGAAGAAGGTCAACGTGTTCGATCAGAATCAGATAGTTGAGTGGCCCGGTGTCCGCGATAACCAGCCGCACGCTTTCAGAACTCCAGGCTTTTCAGAGCCTCACGTTCGCGCTCAAAGTCTTCCATCGTGTAATTCTCATATACGTTGTGAGCCTTCAGGAATCCGTCGATCTGGTAGCTCGTTTCAAATCCGAGCAAGCGCCGCAAGTCCGGCTTATTAAGATGCCCCAGCCTATATTCCTCCGCCACTAAGGCCTCCAGGGCGCGGCGGGAGAGATCGTCGTTCGCGCCGTCGCCAAGCCGTGCGGCGATGTCGTCGGGAATCCGGACGATGAGTTCCATACCCTTTCACTCTACTCCATCGCTCATGATCATCCACGCCGCGCATCCCGCAATTGGAAACAACGCCGCGATAGCGAACGCGATGTCGTAGCGATGCAAGTCGAACAGTCGCCCCACCCCCGGCATTACCAGCGCGATCACCAGCGACCAGCTTCCCGCGCCTAGCCCCGCGATGAATCCTGCGTGATCGGAGGAAAAATGGTGCGTCGCATAGGCCACCGCTCCGATGATGAATCCGGAGGTGATGAACATCGCGAAAAACATCATCGCCAGGGTCAGATTGTAGGAGTGAACGTGAGGAATCAGCGCCAATGGCAGGCTCAGCAACATCAACAAAAGAAACCGCCTCCGCTCGCCCGAGAAACGATCCGTCACCCATCCCCAGAAAAAGTATCCGATCTCCCACCCCAGCGGAGGAATCCACAATACCTTTCCGATTTCCACCTGCGATTTGGAAAATGCCGCCGTCAGATAAATGGACGCCTGATACAGCACGAAGCCCGACGGAAATGCTCCCATCGCGTAAGCGGCAATGAATGCCCACACGCGCGGATCGCTGAATTTCGGCGCATCACCTTGTATCGCAACCCTTTTCACATCAATACGCCGTGATAATAGCGCCCATAATAATAACCACGCGGTTCCAAATGCGCCCGTGGCCCAGAAGGCTCCCCGCCATCCCCACAACACCGCAATCGGGGTTACGATCAGCGGGGTGATCACCGCGCCCAGAGATCCACCGCTGTACGCCACGGCGATGCCGCGCGATCGCTGCTCCGGCCGCAGCGTTTGCACTACGGTTCGCAAGCTGCCCGGAAACGTCGCGCCCTCGCCAAATCCCAACACGGCCCGAGCCGTCGCAAATCCTCGCAGGCCGAATGCGAAAACATGGGCGACCGACGCCAAGGTCCAGAGGGAGACTGCCGCGGTCATGCCGGTGCGCACGCCGATGCGGTCGAGGATCATGCCCCATAACGGATTGCCCAACATGTAAGCTATTGAAAACGCGGATATTATGAATCCATATTGTTCATTCGAAAGGTGCGCGTCGCGCAGAATCGTCGGCGCCAGCAGTGCCAGCGTGTTGCGGTCGATATAGCTGATGGTCGAAACCATCATCATGGAAAAGGCAGGCAGCCAGCGCATTGTTATTCGTCCGTCAATCTCCGGCATTCGCCGGTTTCCGGGAGACTCCCCGCAGCCGATGATTTATTCTCGACAATATGAAATGGAAGTTGCTGATTGCAGGGGCAATTGCCTTCATCGCCGGATTTCTCTCGACGCTATTAACTGACTTACCGTTTCGAAACTGAATCGCTCTTTTAGAATCGGCAGCGCCAGTTCGACCGCATCCAGTGTCGCGCGAATGTCCGGAGCGGGCTGTAATTCCCGTCCGTCGTGCAGGCAAAAGATTGCGCCGTTTTTGGCGTTATTTACTAATAACTTGGAGATGCGCGAGGCCGGCCATTTCCAATCCCGGCCGATTGTGGTCCACATCACGCCGGTTAAATTCAGCCTTGCCTGGGCGCGGCGCAGACCTGGCCAGCGAACTCCATAAGGAGCCCGAAATAATCGCGGATTCACCTGTGTTATCTGAGAGATAGAATCCTGCGCCGCGGCCAGTTCGCGGTAAATGAATTCAGGTGATTTGAAGTATAACGCCGGATGGGAATCGGAATGGTTGCCGATTTCGTGGCCCGCGACGGCGACTTCTTGCGCTATCTCCTTCAATCGGCGGACGTTGTGGCCGCACATGAAAAATGTGGCGGTTATGTTATGGCGCGCGAGCAGTGCCAGCAGCGCGGGCGTCGATTCACTGGGACCGTCATCGAAGGTGAGCGCCAGCGCGGGCCGTTTTCTATCGCCGTGCCATATAGATGGCGCTAAAATGGAGCTCGATTTTCCGCGTACGGCGTAGGCTGCCAGGCCGACGGCTGCCACGGTCGAAAAGATGGATTCCTTAAGCACGGCCGATGTCCTTCAACGCCCGTTCGGCAGCCGTGACACCGCGATATTGTGCTTCTTCGAAAATGCTAAAGCCGCTTAAATCGCTATTTGCGTAGTAAATGGGAGCCGTAATAGGCCTTAAATCGGCTAAAAATCCGGGAATTGGACGCCTCATGGCGTGTCCGATGCGCATGATGTCGATCCGCGAAACGCAGTCGCGAATATTCGGATGGGCACGCGAAAGATCGTGCAAGATGGCTTCGCGCCAGTACATCCAGTCTTTCTCAAGCAACAGCCTGCGCATTTCGGCGGGTGGCTTATCGGCGAGCGCCCAGTAAAAGGTCCAGACGGAGCGATCGATCTGCGACTTGAGACTCATGTGCGTTGCGTCCACGTAGCCGAGCGCCGGTGAATCGTAGATGACGTTGTCCCAGGCGGTTTCTTCCTGAGGCAAACGGTCAAGCGTGAGATTGGCCGTCAGCCAGGGCGAATAAACGAAGCCGGGGGCGGCGGCGCCTTCAATGATGTACGGCGAGAGAAAAGTGGGCGCGGCGAAGATCACTCGTTCGGCGATGTACTCGACGGCCTCCGTGCGGACGCGCGCTCCGATGATGCGATAGACCGGAGAGTTGGTGCGGATGAACGGCTGCAATCGCGCTGTGAGCTGGCGCACGATCCAGCCGTTGCCTTCGGGCCAGACGAGCGGACCTTTTTCCTCGGGCTCGCGCGAGGCGAAATAATGAATGCCGGCCCAGGCGGAGGTGTCCGCCGCCAGCGCGCCGTAGTCGTCACGGCAGGCGTAGTTGACGTACCACTGGAGATAGGGCGAGCGAAAACGATTGGTCTCCAGCCACTGCTGCATGGACATTTTATCGAGCGGCGACGACTTGGCTCCGCGCTCCATCGGAATGGTGAATTGGCCCGAGGCGCGCTGCTCGTCGATCAGGGATTGAAAGCGGCGGTAATCCTCACGGTCACGATCGGTGGAGGCGGTTTCGGGCTCGATTCCTTCCTGCCAGCGGCCGTGCAGGAAGAGACGCTCCTGGGGGGAGAAGCAGAGGCGTCGCTCATCCCACTTGCCGTCCTGAAAAACGCCCAGATCTTCGAAAAGCTCACGGGCGAGGGTTTCGTGAGGACCGGGCACGGGCACATAATGGGCGGCCCAGGGATAAGCGGTGATTTCGTTTTGCCCCCAACGGGAGTTGCCTCCGGCGTCGGGCTCCATTTCCAGGATGACGAAATCGCGGAAACCTTTTTTGTGAAGGCGCCAGGCAGCGGTGAGTCCGGCGATGCCTCCACCGACGATCGCGATGCCGATCTTTTGGGTCTTACTCGGGGAAGAGAACGCCGCGTGATCGCGAAGGCGATGACCGAGAGGGAAACCGTCGTTGACGAATTGTCCGTCGATGCGCTTATCGGCTTTGGCGGTGAGGCCGATGAGGGCGGGGGCGGCTACTGTGCGGAGGAAGCTGCGGCGCGTCGGCACTGTTTCAGTGTAGCGTTGCGGTGAGGGTTAAGCTGGCGATTGCTGCGGTCGCGGCGGGCGTTTTCATCGTTATCGCTGTCAGCGCATGGCACCGCCCCACAAGCACTCTGGGGCGCCGTCGTTCAGGAGAAAGTTGGCGCAGTCGTCGACGCTCTCGAAAACATCATTTACACCGCTCCCTGCGGTCACGGCTCGGTAGAAATTCGGAAGGCTGGGTTTTCAGGAAATGAGTGAGAGGGCGGCGGCGCCGAACTGCTTCCGTCCGGGATCTTTCGTTGACGCCTTCGCTATGCGCTTTATGCGCTACCTAATTATCTTTAGGTGTATCAGGCCGTTCGCGATCCTCAACTGCTGAGGAAGAAGCTCAAGCATTCGCCGCCCTGCAACTGGTCAGGTGGATTATCCAAGGGCCTCCTTTCCTGTTTCCCCGGCGTCGTTCGCCGGTACGTTCGATTCGCCTTAAATCTGATTGAAATATGCGCCTGGAGATTGTATTTGTCAATAGGGATGAGCGGCTGTTGCCCGCATGCTGACGCATGGCGGTTCAGAAACATCCACGAGACACCGCACCCTGCGGTCACGGCTCGGTTGCGGATGCGTCGTTTTCATGCTACTGCTGGCAAGCGGGCGGCATCGACACGAGTGTCGAGCGGTGCGCATGGCTGGTCGGTCGGAGGCCGGACCGGGGTCCGGCGCGGACGGGGCGCCCTACAAGAGACTAAAGTGTTGAAACTCATTTATCACGAGGGCTACGATCTTAACCTCGGCGCGCATGTTTTTCCGTCGCAGAAGTTCCGGTTGATTCGCGAGCGGCTGTTGAGCGAGGGTCACGAATTCCAGGAGCCTGAGCCTGCTTCCGACGAGGATTTGCTGCTGGTTCATGGGCGGGGATGGATTACGCGATTGAAGCAGGGAACGCTTCATGAAGCGGAACTCCAGCGCCTTGAAATCCCTTGGTCGCAAAGGATGGCCGACGCATTTTGCCTTGCTGCCGGAGGAAGCACGCTCGCCGCCCGCTACGCTCTGCGCGAGGGCGCGGCGATGAATATCGGCGGCGGGTTTCATCACGCGTATCCGAACCATGGCGAAGGATTCTGCGCGATTCACGACGTCGCTGTCGCTATCCGCAAGCTGCAACGGGAACGGTTGATTGAACGCGCGATCGTGATTGACGTCGATGTTCATCAGGGCAACGGGACGGCCGCTATTTTTGCCAGCGATCCGTCGGTATTCACGCTCTCCATCCATCAGCTCCATAACTATCCGCAGTACAAGCCGCCTTCGGACATCGATGTCGATCTCGAAGATGGAGTCGGCGATGAGGAATATTTGGAGCGTCTGGAAGAGGCGGTTGAAATGGCGCTTGGCCGCTTCGACCCGCAATTGCTGATGTACGTCGCCGGGGCGGATCCTTATAAAGAGGACCAGCTCGGTGGGCTGGCGTTAACGATCGAAGGATTGATGGATCGCGACCGGCTGGTGTTTGGCATCGCCCGGCGGCGCGGGATTCCTATCTGTGTGACTCTGGCTGGAGGCTATGCGCGGCGAGTGGAAGATACGGTGACGATTCAGGCTAATACGGCTAGGTGCCTGGCGGAGAAATAATAGATCACGGAGGAATCTACGGAAACACCGCTCCCTGTGGTCACGGCTCGGTCGAGGTCCGGAAAGGTCGGGCGCATGGCGCCGCCCCACAGGGATGTCCGGGCTGCGCCCGGAGGGACCGATTAACAATCGGTCCGCAGGTGCCAACCAGCCCCACAACCAGATCCCACGGCAATGACTACTTAAGGGGTTCCATGGCTGCGCCCATTACGGGGCCGCCGGATTCTGCTACGAACACTACTACTCGCGTATCCGCGGCTTGGGCGCTTAGGGGGACTCGCACTGTTTTGTCCAAGCCTGCCGATTTGGTTACTGTTCCTACTTTGCCGAGGCTTCGGACTACCGCGACGTGCGTTAGTGTTTTGCCCGAGTTTTCTCCGCGCTTGACGCTTGATTCGTCGCGAGTGTCGGCGATCGCAACCCACACGTTTCCTTTGTTGGATGCCGCGCCGATTGTGAAGGTGACGATCGCTTCCTTCCCGTCGCGCGTCGCGGTCATGATCCTGACGGGTGTTTTCGGACGAGCCGCCTCCTGCGTCACTGCGGCCAGAATCGCCTTGGCATCGCTGCCATTGCACTGCGAACGGCCATCGATTACCAGTTGCGGCGTAAAGGTCTCCGCGGTCAGGGAGTGCGCGTACATGGCCTGCCTTTGCGTGAACTGCGCCGATGACCAGGGGTCGCTCCAGCCGAGCGAATTCCAATAGTCGACATGCTCGCTGAGAACGATGACCTGCGCGCCCGCCACCGGCTGCATCTGATCGAGCTTGATCAGCAAGCCATCGGCCGGCGGACAACTGGAGCATCCTTCGGACGTAAATAACTCCGCCAGCACGGGTACGCGCGTGTTCGGCTCCGAGGCCTGAACCGCGATTGCGAAAATCGACGCCAGGAGAAAGTACTTCATAACACCCCTCTGTTAACAGATTCGCATAGACTCATAAGGATGCGTACCTTGCTGGTCTTTTCCATCCTCGCCGCCAGTTGCACTGCCGCCGCGCCAGAAATCCTGTGGGACAAGTATGGCGTGCCGCATATCTTCGCCTCCGATCGCGAGTCGATGTTTTACGCCCATGGCTGGGCGCAGGCGCAAGCGCAGGGCAACCTGCTCCTTTTACTTTACGGGGAATCGCGGGGCCGCGCAGCCGAATACTGGGGTCCCACGCATCTGGCGCTGGATCGCTGGGTGCAAGTGAATGGAGTGCCGGAGCGGGCCAAAATCTGGTACGACGCGCAGGATCCGACGTTCCGGAAGTACGTGGACGAGTTTGCGCGTGGCATCAACGATTACGCGAAAGCTCATCCTGATACCATTGCCGCGGAATACCGCGTTGTTCTTCCCGTTTCCGGCGTCGACGTGATCGGGCATTCGCTGCGAGCCGTCCACTATATGTATATGGGATCGATGGAACGCATGGAGCGCGAAGTGAAGGCGGCGATCCAAAGCCGGCAACAAGCGCGCATCATTTTACCGGAGATTCCGAAGGTCACGGCCGGCTCGAACACCTGGGCGATCGGGCCGTCGCGCTCCGCAAGCGGCAAATCGATGTTGATCATCAATCCGCATCTGCCCTGGGGCGATACTTTCTATCGATATATGGAAGTGCATCTGGTTGGTCCGGGATACGATCTGTACGGCTCGCCGCAAATTGGTTTCCCGACGCCTGTCAACGGCTTCAATCGCCGCGCCGGTTGGGGACGAACGGTAAATACGATCGATAACGTCGATTTCTACCGGCTCACGGTGAAGGGCGACCAATACGAGTTCGATGGCCGGCTGCGCCCGTTCGAACACGCTTCGAAAACGATCAGGATTAAGCAACCCGACGGCTCCTACAGCGAGGAGAAACTGGAGATTCGGCGCAGCGTGCAGGGTCCCGTCGTCTATGACGAAAAAGGAATGGTGGTGGCGATGCGTGTGGCCGGGCTGGACCGGCCGAAGATGCTGGAACAGTGGTTCCGCATGGGAGAAGCGCGCAATGTAGAGGAGTTCAAGAGCGCCCTAAAAATGATGGCCGTTCCTATGTGGAATGCCAACTACGCCGATGCTGACGGGCACATCCTGATGGTCTACGACGGCCTCGCGCCCAAGCGGGCGATGGGCGATGTGAATTATTGGGCGGGTGTGGTGCCGGGCAACACACCGAAAACCATGTGGACGGAATATCTGAGCTTCGAGGAGCTGCCGCAATCGATGGACCCGCCTTCGGGTTTCCATCAAAATGTGAATGAGCCGCCGTGGTTCATGACGCAGCCGATTCTGGACGCGTCTAAATATCCGGCTTATCTCTCGCCGCCTGATATCGGTGCTTCGCTGTTTCGCGCCAAGCGGTCCCTGCGGCTGCTGACAGAGTCACCGAAGATCAGCTACCAGCAAATGCTGGCGAATAAGTTATCGACCCGCGCGGAGATGGCCGACGCAATCCTGCCGGATCTGTTGAAGGCGGCGCCGGATTCGGAAGCCGCGCGCGTGCTGGCCAAATGGGATCGACTGACCGAAACGACCAGCCGCGGCGCCGTGCTCTTCGAGCAATTTGCCGATCTCTATTTTCCCGGCGAGAACATAGAGGGGCGTCTACGGGTGAAGTTCGATCCTCGGCATCCGCTCGATTCAGCCTATGGCATCGCGGACCCTGCGCGGGCGGCAAGTACGCTCCAGCAGGCGGCGGAGAAGGTCCGGAAAACCTACGGCTCACTCGACGTGGCGTGGGGAGACGTGAATCATTATGCGAGCGGTAACGCCGATGTGCCGGCCGATGGGGGCCCGGCGGATCTGGGCATCTTCCGCACTATCTACTTCGGAAGGCCGGTGGGCAAGCATAAGTACGCAGTACACGGAGAGTCCTTCGTCTGCGCGATTGAATTCGCGGACCAGCAAAACGCACAGTGTTCGCTCAGCTACGGCAATTTTTCGCAACCAGGGTCGATCCATCTGGAGGATCAACTGCCGCTGATGGTGGCGAAGAAACTCCATCCGGTGTGGCGCGAGCGCAAGGATATCGAAGCGAATCTGGAAAAGCGCGAGAAATTTTGACTCGCAGGCGGAAGCGCCCGCGCCACCGAAACAGTTAATAGTTTACGGACGGTTGACGTTCTCAGCTTGCAGACCTTTCGGTCCCCGCTTCACCTCAAATTCAACCTCCGAGCCTTCTTCGAGCGTCCGGTATCCGGACATTTCGATGGCAGAAAAGTGGACGAACACATCTTCGCCGCTGGAACGCTGGATAAATCCATAGCCTTTTGCGGCGTTAAACCATTTCACGACACCCTTTTCTCTCACTCCGTGATTCTCCTGTTCAAACCGAATGTGTGATGAAAACTTTGGCTATTTTCTCACGGAACATATCGCGTCGCAACCCCGTTAAACAGCTTGGCTGTAGTAAACTCGTGGTCAACGAAAAGGAGTGAGATTCATGCAAAAACAACTGATGGTTTCCGTGCTCGCGATTTCCGTTTTAGCCGCTGCGCCGGCGATGGCCGCGGACGGCGGCGCGCTGAATGACGCGGAGCGCGCGTTCCTCATCGAGCAGATGGAAATGTCGAAAAAAGCGTTCCTGGCCAGCATTTCCGGGCTCAGTGAAGCGCAGTGGACGTTCAAGCCGGCGCCCAATGTCTGGAGCGTGCAGGAGTGCGCCGAGCACATCGTACTTTCCGAGAGCTTTATCTTCGATTCGGCGATGCAAGTGCTGAAGACTCCCGCGGTGCCACGGCCGGAGAAATCGAACGCGGCGTTCGATCAGCAACTGGCAATCGGCGTGCAGGATCGCAGCCACAAGGCTACCGCGCCGGCGCCGATCGACCCGGTAGGCAGGGCCGCAACCCTTACCCGCGCCGATGCGGCGAGGCAGTTCACTGAAAAACGAGATAGCAACGAGGCATACGTCAAATCGACATCGGACGACCTTCGCACGCATGTGGCAGCGGGACCGGCGGGACCGATGGACGCCTATCAATTCCTGATCTTGATGGCGGACCACACCGCGCGTCACACGGCGCAAATCAAAGAGGTCCAAGCGAACGCGAATTATCCGGCGAAATAGACCGCTTAAAAAGGAACGTCATCCTCATCCACGCCGCCGCTCATCGGCGCGGGTTGCGACGGGGGAGCTTGGGGGGCGCGGCTTCTTGGGCCGCTCTTCATTGGTTCCTGTTGCGAATACTCGTCGGGACCACCGCCGCTGGGCGCGCCGCCGCCGCGTCCGCCGAGCAGGATTACCTCCTCCGCGACCACGTCGGTGGCCCACACTTTCTTGCCGTCCTTATCGTCGTAGCTGCGGGTATGGAGGCGGCCTTCGACGTAGACCTGGGTGCCCTTCAGCAGGTATGGCGCGACGTTTTCTCCACGCCAGAACACGACGTTCGACCAATTGGTTTCTTCCTTCCAATCGCCCGTCTGCTTATCTTTCCACCGCATACTGGTCGCCACGGAGAACTTGACGATCGCGACCTGCGACGCGGTGTACGCCATCTCGGCATCCCTGCCCAGGTGGCCGATCAGAATCACTTTATTGACGCTACGACTTGCCATGATATTTGCAATCTAGCATACAGCGTCAACTAATGTCCCTGCATTCCTCACGCTCATTTAGAAGTGAGAGAGGGACAAAACAATGAAAAACGTAGCTGACAACAAGAAATTTGGAATGACCACCAAGGCGCGCAAGGCAGTTTGCTCGCTTTTCCTGGCTGGCGGATTGTTCGGAGCGCAGGCGAAAGCCGCCATCCCGACCGGCCCGGCCAGCATCGCCGATCGCGTCGCCGCGGTTCGCGCCGAGACTAAAAAGCGCATCGCCGAAGCGCAAACCCTGGGCGGGGCGGAAGCTGTCACCAAGCTGCCTTATGCGCAACTCGAAGTCGCGTCCTGGGGGAATTGGGGAAACTGGGGGAATTGGAACAACTGGCGCAACTGGAATAACTGGGCGAACTGGTCGAATTGGACCAACTGGATCAACTTCTAATGCGTTTTTGCGATCCGGTACAGATTCGAAGCGGTGCGAATGATCAGGCTTCCGCGGGCGATGGCAGGGGTCGCCATGCACATCTCGTTGAGAGAATTTTTCCCGACGAGTTTGTATTCGGGCCCCGCCTGGACGACGAAAGTGTCGCCATCCTCGCTCAACAGGAACAGCTTCCCGTTGGCCGCCCAGGGCGATGCGGTGAACGCGCTGGCCTCCCGGTCCATGCGCTGCTTGCCGTAGATCAGCTTGCCGGTGGCCGCATCGTGACAGGTGAGAAAGCCCTGATCGAGCAGAGTATAGTAATAATCGCCATAAACCAGCGGCGAAGGATTGTAGGGACCTGCTTGCGGCAGATACCAGGCGATGCCCGCGTTGCTGGTTTCACCGGCGGCGAGCGTCAGATCTCCATGCGCGTCCGGTTTCACGGCGTATACCGGCCGCACCTGATCGCCGACGTAGCCGGAGGTCACGAACAACAGCCCGTGGCTCGAAAAGGGAGTGGGAATCGAGATCGAAGACATGCCTCCGAACTCCCACAGCAGTTTGCCGTCCAGATCGTAGGACCGCACGCGGCCGGTGCCCGGCGTCACGATTTCTTTCTTGCCATCGTGCTCCCATATATACGGCGTGGCCCAATTTGTTTTCTCGTCGCGATCCACTTTCCAGATCACTTTGCCGGTCTTGGCGTCGAGCGCCTGCAAATACGAATGGTCGTCGTTATCGTTCACCACGTAGAGCCGGCCATGATCCAGCACCGGCGATGCAGCCGTGCCCCATCCATATCTTGTCGCGGCTGGTTTCGCCTCTTGCGACCACAGCAGCTTGCCCGAAAAATCGTAGCAGAACAGGCCGACGTTGCCGAAGTAGGCATAGACGCGCTCGCCGTCGGTGACCGGAGTCTCCGACGCATAAGTATTTTTCAAGTGATGGGACCAGGCGGGAACCCCGCGCCTGGCTTCTTTTTCCCACACAATTTTTCCGGTCGCGAAATCCACCGCGTAGACCATCCAGCGATGCTCATCGGTAGGAGCCTTGCGTTCTCCGCCGAAGTACAGGCCCTTTTTGGGCTTCTCCGCGTCGGCGCTGCTGATGACGGTGGTCACGAAAATCCGGTCACCCCATATAATGGGAGAAGACCAACCGACGCCGGGGATCGCGGTTTTCCAGGCGATGTTTTCGGTCGGCGACCATTTATCCGGCAGAGCAGGATCGTCGGCAACGCCGGTCGATCCGGGACCCCGGAATTGTGGCCACTGTTTTGCATCGGCCGCATCAGAGGCGGGAAGGGCGATGGAAATCGTCGCCAACAGGGCTAACAATCTGAGCATGATCACCATTCTATACGGACGCACGTGATAACATTTGATTCAATGCGGCGTTTTTGCGCCTTGTTATGCCTCGCGGCCATGTCGGGGGTGGCTGACGATAACCGGTCTCTTCCAGATCGCACGCGGCAGTATCTGATCGATCTGGTGAAGATCGATACCTCCAATCCGCCCGGAAATGAATCCGCGGCTGCCCAATACCTCAAGCAGGTAGCGGATTCGCACGCCATCCCCTGTGAGCTGATGGGCGGCGATCCGAAGCGGCAGAACTTTGTGGCTCGTCTCAAAGGCTCGGGGCACGGGAAGCCTTTGCTCCTGATGGCGCATAGCGATGTGGTGCCGGTGGAACGCGCGCAGTGGACCGTCGATCCGTTCACGGGCGAGCTGCGCAACGGATATATTTACGGCCGCGGCACGCAGGATGATAAATCGCTGCTGGCCGCTGAAATCGCGGTGATGGTGGAGATCAAACGCCGCAATATCAAGCTGGGCCGCGACGTGATTCTGCTGGCGGAGGAGGATGCAGAGGGTGGCTCCGCCGGCATCCAGTGGATGATTCAGCACGCGTATCCGAAAATCGATGCCGAGTTCGCATTGAACGAGGGCGGCTCCATTCTGGAAACCAAGGACGGCCCGAAGATTTTCGAGGTGCAAACGACGGAGAAAATTCCCACCCGGCTGATCCTCACGGCCAAAGGCGTGGCCGGCGACACCGCGCAGCCGCGCGCCGATAACGCCATTTCGCACCTGACGCGCGCCTTGCAGAAACTATCGGAAGCGGACCAACCGGTTAAACTGAACTCCACCACGCGCCGCTATTTGCGTGACATTTCGAAGGTCGCGGAGTATTCCTGGCTGGCGCCGCTGATCAGAAGTCTCGATAATCCCAATCTCGCCATTCAGCAGGCCGCCGCCAATCAGATCCGGGCGAAGGATCCGGAAATCGACGCGATGCTGCGAACCACCTTCTCGACGACCATGGTCAGCGCAGCGGCGAGAAGCAACGTGGTGCCAAGTTCGGCGCAGGCGCAGGTGGATGTGCGAAGGCTGCCGAACGATACGAAGGAAGATGTGGTGGCGCGGTTCCGCCAGGCGATCAACGATGCGGCCGTCGAGATCACAATCGGCTCCAGTCCGGCAGTCCCACCGGCTGATCCGAGTGCGATGCAGACGCCGCTGTTTCAGGCCATGGCCCGAGCCATCGGCCGTACGTATCCCCGCGACGAGATCGTTCCCTACATGTCGCCCGGCGCGACCGACAGCAGTTTTTTGCGCGCCCACGGGATGCCGGTTTATGGCGTGCCGGTATTCGTGCGCGATAGCGGCGATATGCGGGTGCATGGAAATGACGAACGAATCTCCCCCAAAAATCTGGAAGACGGCGTCGAGTTGTTATGGCAGATCGTCCTCGAAATCGCGGGCGGAGGATAGCCGGGAGCATGACCGACGCGGAGTTTCTGCGCGCTTTTGAAGACACCACGCTTGAACCTTTTCATCATCGCGACCATCTACGGGTGACCTATCTTTATCTCCGCCAATTTGGTGAAGAGGGAACGCGGGAACGCCTTGGTCCGGCTATTTTTCGCTACGCTGCGGCCAGAGGCGGAGCGGAGAAATATCATCAGACGATCACACTCGCCTGGATTCGTCTGGTGGCTGCCGCGTTAGAGGACGGCTTCGATGCCACGCTACGCGAGCATCCTGAGCTTCTCGACAAAAGTCTGTTAAATCGGTATTATTCTACTGCTGTGCTCCAGTCGCCTGAGGCGCGCGAGCGCTGGGTGGAACCGGATCGCTTTAATCTATGAACCCTTTCCAGGTTCTACCTTTTCCATCACGCAGCGTTACTGTTACGTTGTCCGAAACACCCGACAGCGTGCGTCCTTTGCCGTCGCGGAAACGGTAGGTTACGGAGTTATCGTCACTGCGCGTGGCCGATCCCTGCCACACATTTCCGTATTCGTCTTTCAGCTTGATGTAGTCGCCGTGGCCGTAGCCGAAGACGCGTGTTTTGGTGCCCTCTTCCTCGAGGTGGAAGAACCCGCCGGGGATGTGAGTGTGCCTTCGATGCCTGCCGTAGATCATACTGCCTCAGTCCATCATGGTCCAGAATGCGAGGTTTTTCGATCAGGCATTGACCTTAGGACTTATTACTTTGATTCCCAAAGGTGCGTAGGATTCTTCGAGGCGGGCGTACATGCGATCGTCGGCAAATGTTCCCGTCACCGCGCCTCCGGAGCCTGAGAAATTGGATGTCGCGCCGGCCGCGCGGGCCGTCTGAATCATCTCCAGATTACCCTGGCTGATGGTATAGATTTTGGCTCGCAAATCGAAATTGGCGTCGATCAACTTTCCGAGCGTCGCCACGTCCCCCGCGAGGAGCGCTTCCCGCCCGCGCGCAGCGAGACTTGCCCACTCCTCCATCGCGCCGCGGACGCTTGAATCGCCCGCGTTCCATCGCTCCCGGACGTTGGTGTGAAATACTTCCGTGCCCTCGCTCAAACTGGTTCGATAGGCCAGGTAAATGTTCGGCAGCAGGGAGGGGTTCAGGGGCTCATACTCGCCATAGCCGCGCGAATCCATCAGATTTTTAGCGAAATCCATGTAGACAAGCCCCTCATAAACCTGGATCACGCGGTCCTGCGGACCGGCGGGAACGCCCAGTTCCTTGGTCTCCGTTTCGAGGGCGAGTTTGGCCTGCAAGGGTGGAGGAATGTCCACTGAATAGTACTGGCACAGCGCTCGCAGCGCCGCGATAATGATCGCGCTCGAACCGCCCATGCCGAGGCGCAGAGGAATAGTCGACTCGTATTCGATCGTAAAATTCCGATTGGGAAGTTCGATGCCGTGGTTGCGGCAATAATCGTGAAACCGCACAATGAGCGCCTGAATGATGCGAATTCCCCCGTAATAACCTCTCCAGCGCGTACTGGCGTGCAGATCGTCGAGGCTTTCGAACACCGGCATGTCGGCCTTCGACGCTTTGATTTCGAGGCGCGCGCTGGGGTAGAGGAGCACGCGCGCGCGAAAATTTCGAACCAAGAAAGCGATTGTTTTTCCAAAATATCCATCGCTCGGATTACCGAGCAGCCCGGCGCGGGCATATGCGTAGGTCTCGATCATATCGCTATACTACTTTCACATTATGCGGGCGTTGTTGCAGCGCGTCACGGAGGCGCGCGTGATGGTTGAACAGGTGGTTACGGGCGAAATCGGCGCGGGACTTCTAGTGCTCCTCGGCGTATCGAAAACAGATACGGAAGCCGACGCGGAGTTTGTCGCCCAAAAGGTCCTGAATCTGCGTATTTTTGAGGATCAGGACGGCAAAATGAATCGCAGCGTGCTCGATATTGAAGGCGGGTTGCTGGTTGTTTCGCAATTCACTCTTTATGGCGATTGCCGCAAAGGGCGGCGACCGAGTTTTGACGACGCTGCTCCAGCGGAACAGGCGCGTGTGCTTTATGAACGTTTTGTGGCCATCGCGCGGCGCAGCAATTTAAGAATCGAAACCGGAGTTTTTCAGGCTGACATGGCTGTTTCGCTGGTCAATGACGGGCCGGTGACACTGCTGGTCGAAAGCCGCTAAGCTCAAAACAAATGAGTGAACTGAGCCGCATCGGCGTTGCCATTGATTCCGACCTTCTGGAAAAATTCGATCAGCACATCGGCCAGCGGGGCTACACGAACCGCTCCGAGGCGTTTCGCGACCTCATCCGCGAAGCACTGATCGAGAAGACTGCCGCGAAGGCGGACAGCCTGGTCGTCGGCACGCTGACGTTGGTTTACGACCATCATGTGCGCATGCTGTCGGATAAGCTCACGGCGATGCAGCACGACCATTTTCATCTGGTGCTGTCGACTTTGCACGTGCATCTGGATCATCACAACTGCCTGGAAGTTCTGATCCTGAAGGGCAAGGCGGCGGCCGTTCAGAAAATGGCCGACGCGCTGATTTCGACCAAAGGCGTGATGCACGGACGGCTCACGATTACATCTCCGGGAGGTGGATCGTGATTGTCGGATCCGGGGTCGATTTGTGCGAAGTAGCGCGGATCAAGGCCTCCATCGAGCGTTATGGCCGCCGCTTCCTGGAACGGATTTATACCGATCATGAAATCGCCTACGCGCAACGAAAGGCGAATCTTTATGAACGCTACGCGGCGCGGTTCGCGGCCAAGGAGGCGGGGATGAAAGCGCTGGGGACGGGGTGGCATGGCGGCGTCCGGTGGCGCGATTTCGAAGTAATGAATCTGTCAAGCGGCCGTCCGACGCTCCAGTTCCATGGGAAGGCGGCCGAATATGCCCGGAAATTGGGGGTTGAAAATGTATCGTTATCAATAACGCATACGTCGGTGCAGGCGATGGCGATGGTGATTTTGGAGAATAAGTAAAAAGAAGATCCGCCTGAAAAGAAGCCGACGAGGGCGTCGGCTGCGGTTCAGGGGGACCGCCCTACCACGGAGGACCGGGAGATAGAGACGTTCGCGAGGGTTGATTCATTCTTTGGGAGCGATGCCGAGGGCTTTCATTTTTCGGTACAGATGGCTTCGTTCCAAACCAAGAAGTTCGGCGGTGCGGGTGACGTTGCCTTTGGCTTCTTCTAACTTCTTCAAAATATAGTCGCGCTCGGCTGCTTCGCGAACCTCTTGCAGGCTGCCGAAGCGGTCCATGGGACGGTCGAAGACTGCTCGGCGGCCGCGGTCTAAAGGGATATGGCGGGCGTCGATGCGGACTTGCGGGTTCATGATCACGATGCGCTCCATCAGATTACGCAGCTCGCGAACGTTGCCGGGCCAGGGGTATTCTTCGAGGACGTGCAGAGCATCCTCGGTGAGCTCCTTTGGCTTGCGGCCGTAGGCGGTGGTGAACTCTTTCAGAAAATAATCGGCCAGCAGGCGCACGTCTTCGATCCGCTCCCGCAGCGGCGGGACGTGAAAAGGGATGACGTTGAGGCGATAAAAAAGATCCTCGCGAAAATTGCCGCGCTCGATCTCCTCTTCCAGATTCTTGTTGGTCGATGCCACGACGCGCACGTCGACCTGGATGGATTCGGCGGCGCCCACCGGGGCGAATCGCTGTTCGTCGAGGGCGCGCAGCACTTTCGCCTGGGTCTTGAGAGACATATCGCCGACCTCGTCGAGGAATAACGTGCCGCCGTGGGCTTTTTCGAGCTTGCCGACTTTATCCTCGCCCGCTCCGGCGAAGCTGCCCTTGCGATGGCCGAACAGTTCGCTCTCAATAAGATCTTCGGGGATGGCGGCGCAGTTCACTTCGACAAAGGCCTCCGTGGAGCGGGCGCTGGCGGCGTGGATGGCGTGCGCGACCACCTCTTTTCCAGTGCCGCTTTCGCCGAAGATCAGCACGCGGCCGTTGGTGGCGGCCATCAGTCCAAGCTGCTGGCGAAGAGCTTTCATGGGGACGCTCTCGCCGATAATATTGGATTTCGCGCCGCCGGATTCCTTGAGTTGGGCGAGTTCCAGCTCCAGACGGCGCTGCTGGACCGCGTTGTTGAGCACCACCGTGACCTTCTCGATGGTCAGCGGTTTTTCAAGAAAATCGAAGGCGCCCAGTTTGGTGGCTTTCACTGCGGTTTCGATAGTGCCATGGCCGGAGATGATGACCACCTCGGGGCGTTCCGAGAAAGGGATTTCCTGAATGCGGGCCAGCGTTTCCATACCGTCGATGCCGGGGAGCCAGACGTCGAGCAGAATGGCGTCGTAGTTCTGACGGGCGAGCTCTTCGAGGCACTGCTCACCGGATTCGACGGCGAGACATTGGAAGCCTTCGTCTTCGAGAACTCCAAGGAGGGAGTCGCGGATGCCGGGCTCGTCGTCGACGATGAGGATGCGGGCGTTTTTCATGCGCGGACCTCGGATTCGACAACGATGGCTGCGGGGACTTCGACGTAGAATCTGGCGCCAGTGGGGCGATTGTCTTCTACACGGATGCGGGCGTGATGCTCCGACAGAATGTGATTCACGATGGCCAGGCCCAGGCCCGTGCCGCGGCCTTTCGTCGAGAAATAGGGCAGAAAAAGTTTTTCTTTATCGCCCGACGTGATGCCGCAGCCGGTATCGGCGATCAGAAGCTCGACTGTATCGGAGGTCACTTGGGTCGCGACCAGGAGGCGCTTGACCAGCGAATCCCGCATGGCTTCGGCGGCGTTATCGACCAAATTGACGATGACGCGCTTGAATTGCTCGGGGTCGACGTCGATGGTGGGAAGGTTCGGGGCCAGCTCCACGCGGAGGTCGATGCCGGTGAGACGGTCGGCGAAAACATCGAGAGCGTTCTGCACGATTTCATTAAGATCGCAGGCGATGGGCTGGGCGGCGGGGAATCGTGAGAATTGCGAAAACTCATCGGCGAGATTCTTCACCGACTCCACTTCGCGGGAGATGGTGGAGGCGCAATCTCTAATGATGCGCTGAGTTTCGAGAGTCGGCGCGCCACGGTCGAGAAGGCGGGCGATGCGCTCAGCGGAGAGCGCGATGGGGGTGAGGGGATTCTTCAGTTCATGCGCGATGCGGCGGGCGACTTCGTGCCACGCGGCGGCTTTCTGGGCGCGCAGCAGCTCGCTGGTGTCTTCGAGCAGAACAACGAAGCCGGTGCTGACAGGAGGGCGCGCGGGCAACGCGGAGACGGTTACGGCGAGATGGAAAACCTGGCGAGGGGATTCGAGATCGATCTGGCTGGCGGCGAGGCCGGTGCGGCGGGCGCGCTTCATCAGATACTCGATTTCGGTGACATCCTCGGGCGGGAAAAGGTCGGCCAAACGAACGGCGCGCTCGATCTGTTCCACGGAAAACAGGCCGTGCAGGGCGCGATTCACGCGCTGGATGCGGCCGTCGGGGGCAAGAGAAATCACGCCGGTGGGGATGCTTTCGAGAATTGCTTCGGTGAAGCGGCGGC
Source organism: Bryobacteraceae bacterium (assembly GCA_049521155.1). Lineage (GTDB taxonomy): Bacteria > Acidobacteriota > Terriglobia > Bryobacterales > Bryobacteraceae > Palsa-187. The sequence goes on along the minus strand of JBEKPC010000045.1, from coordinate 7,831 downwards.
GGCTTTCCAGCTCCCGCGCGTTGGCCTCCAGCTCATGCATCATTTCGTTGAAGCCGCGAACCAGGGTGGCCAGCTCATCCATCGCCTTCACGGCGACGCGATAGGACAGGTTGCCTTTCCGCACCTCCCGCGCGGCGCCCAACAGAGCGGAAATGGGCACGCTGATCTGACGGGCCAGCATCAGCGCGATCCAGGTGGAGACGAAAAGAATAAACAGCGTGATCAATAGAATGAAGAGCAGATAGAGGGTGCGGATATTTTTCTTATTGGCGGCGAGCTGATTATATTCCTGGACGTAGCCGCCAATTTCGGCCTGTTTGGCTTCAATATCGAGCAAAGGATGCACACGCACCACCAGCCTGCCGCCGCTGGCTAGAGGAGCATAGGCGGTCAATAAATGGCTCGGCTCCTCCTTGCTGTCGCAGACGGTACGCGTGCCGGAGGGCGATTCGAGGCGCAGCTCGGCGATCCGATTTTCGACACAGAGCTTGGAAAAATCGGCATCCTCAGACTGCACGTTGGGGATCAAGGCGATCCAATTCGCGAGCGCCTGGGCGCGGTGCTGGACTTCGTCACCCAAGGCGACGGCGGTATCGATGAGGCTGAACTTGACTCCTTCGGCGGGGCGGGCGAACCATTGTCCGATGGTTCTGTTCAATACGCCGTAACTGAAGGAGACCAGGAAGGCGACGGGCAAAAGGCTGAGGGCGAGCGCTCCCAGCACGAGCTTGGTTTTAATGCGGGAGCCTTCACGATCGCTCTGGCGTTCGAAATAAAGCCTGACGCCGGTGCGGAACAGCATGAAGCCGAGGGTGACGGTGAGCAGAAAAATCAGCGTCGAAACAGCCCAAAACACGAAGGTTTGCGCGGTATCGGCGGGTCCGTATTCGCCAAAATTGAAAGAAACCTGCCAAACGACGAGCGCGAGGAGAAGCGCGAGCAGGACCAAGCCGGAAGCGAAGAGGTACTGCTTGCGCATATCTTGATTATAGGAGTCGTCACCGGAAGAGTGAGACAGCGCATTGCGGCATGGTGGGGGCGGATACGCCAGAATGAGGCTCAGCTTTCGCTGGCGCTGAGTCTGGTGATCGGCGCGGTGGTCGGATTAGTTGTGGTGGCGTTTATCGTCCTGACGGGACGGCTGGCTGTCCGCATGTACCCCCCGGGCGGCGCGCCGTGGCGACGGGTGCTGGTGCCGACTCTGGGATCCCTGGTCACGGGATTCCTGCTCTTCCGTTATTTCCCGTTCGCGCGCGGCAGCGGGATTCCGCAGACCAAGTACGCGTTGTTTGTCGAAGAAGGGCGCATCACGCTGCGCACGGTGATCGGAAAATTCGTCTGCTGCTGCACGGCGCTGGCGAGCGGAGTTTCGCTGGGACGCGAAGGCCCGTCGGTACAAGTGGGCGCGGGAATCGCGTCAGTAATTTCGCGGCGGCTGGGGGTGAGCCGGTCGCTGGTGAAATCCCAACTGGTGGCGGGGAGCGCGGCGGCGCTGGCGGCGGCATTCAATACTCCGATCGCGGCGGTGCTGTTCGCCCTTGAGGAAATTACCGGCGACCTGCATGCGCCTGTGTTGGGATCCGTAGTGGTGGCGTCCGCAACGGCGTGGATGGTGTTGCATTTATTCCTGGGCGACCAGCCGCTGTTCCACGTATCCGGATATCAGTTAGTGCATCCGGTGGAATTCGCGTTGTACGCGGGGTTGGGCGTTGTGGGCGGATTAGCGTCGGTAGCATTCGTGAAACTGCTGTTATGGCTGCGGCTGAAATTCCGGCTGTGGCCCAAGTGGACGGTATGGTTCCAGCCGGCGGTGGGCGGATTGACCACCGGATTGATCGGCTGGTTTTATCCGGAAGTGATGGGCGCCGGATATCACTATATAGACGGCGTGCTAAACGGCGACGTGGTGGTAAAGGTGCTGTTCATCTTAGCCGCGCTTAAGATTATCGCGACGGCGGTGTGTTACTCGTCGGGAAACGCGGGCGGCATTTTCGGGCCCAGCTTATTCATCGGTGCAATGGTGGGCGGCGCGTTCGGAGGGGTGGCGCATCATTTATTCCCGGCGTACACGGCGGGTCCGGGAGCTTACGCGCTGGTGGGAATGGGGGTGGCGTTCGCGGGAATTGTGCGCACGCCGCTAACGTCCGTGATCATGATTTTTGAAATGACGCGCGACTACACGATTATCGTTCCGCTGATGATCTCCAACCTGATCGCGTTTTTCATTTCCTATAAACTCCAGCCGGAGCCGATTTATGAGGCGCTGGCCGGACAGGACGGGGTGCATCTGCCGACGGCCGAAGCTCGCGCTCAATTGCTGCGGCTGCGGGTGAGCGATGCGATGACCGAGCCGGGCTTGATTTTTCCGCCCTACACGCCGATTGCGGACGCGATGAAGCAGGGCGGTCCGATTGTGGTCGGGGATGAGCACGGGCTATGGGGGATTCTCGATCCGGCGCAGATGGAGAATGTTTTTCTCGAATCAGGGACGCTGGCCGACTTGTTTCACGGGGCGCGGCCACAAGACGAGGAGATGCCGCACCTGCATACGGATCACAGTCTAGCCATCGCGCTGGACCGTATGGGGTCCAGTAAGCGGCGCGTTCTGCCGGTAGTGAGCCGCGCGGATGTGCATCATCTGGTGGGGCTGGTGACGCTGGATGCGGTGCTGAACGCTTATGGGCTGAGTCCCTCGGTCGGGGCAAGTCCGTTACCATGAAGGCATGCGCCGTTCTCATTTGAGCTTCTGGGCGGAGGGTAGGGAGGTATCGCGCCGCGCCGGAGCTTCTTCGGAATGGGCCTCTAACTGAGCCGAGAGGCGTAGTAGTATAAATGAAGTCGCTCCGGTTCGTTTCGCGGAGAAGGCGAAGCTGCGACATTGAGTTGAGGAAGGAGGCGATCCGCAATGTGGAACCGCCGCAAAGATGAAGAATTCGCACTCAAGCCGGCGTCGGCACCGCCGACCCCATCCGCGCTTGCAAAGGAAGGAATCCCCATGTCTACGCTTCCAGGACGTACCAACGAGCCTCATTTCGATAGTCCACGCGGCGGATCGGCCGTGCTCGGCAAATCGGTGATCGTCAAAGGCCAGATTTTCAGCCGCGAGGATCTGACGATCGACGGTGAAGTCGAAGGGACGGTCGAGTTGCAGGAACATCGCCTGACAGTCGGCCCGAATGGCAAGGTTTTAGCGACTATTAAGGCGCGCGAAGTGGTCGTGCTGGGCACGATTCACGGCAACGTCGAAACCACCGACAAGATCGATATCCGTAAGGATGCGAAGCTGGTGGGGGATATCAAGACGGCGCGCGTGGTCATTGAGGACGGCGCCTTTTTCAAGGGCAATATCGACATCGTGCGCGCCGAAGTTGCGAAGCCGCAGCCCGCCGCGCCAAAGCCGCAGCCCGTGGCCTCCGCGACCGCCCCTGTCACGGGGGCGCACAGTGTAGCCGCGGTGGGAGGCGGAGATCTCAAGCGCTAGGCTTTCGCAAGCTGGCTCTTCCAATTTGGAGAATCGTCACAGTCACGGGCTGGATCAATTTTGCGCGTCTCTGGAGGAGCGCCCGGGCTTGTCGATTCTGGATCTTGCCGGCGCCAGCCAGTCCACCGTAAGCTTCGTTACCAATTACGGGCATCGTTTATATTCGGACGATTTCGTCCATCAATTGGATGCGTGCTTCGGCGAGGGCGATTTTTACGACAATCAGACCCATCGCGGGAAGGTGGAACGGTTCCTCGAAAGCGCGTTGACGTTTGAAGACGGGTCGTTTGACGGCGCGCTGGTGTGGGATACGCTCCAGTTTCTGACGCCGTCGCTATTGCAGGTCGTCATTGAGCGGCTGCATCGAATTCTGCGCCCCGGTTCATGCATGCTGGCGTTTTTTCATTCGGAGGAAAAAATCGATACCATCCCGACGTATTCCTACCGCATCACCGATCACCGCAACATCATGCTGGTGGAGCGCGGACGCCGCAGGCCGGCGCAGTTTTTCAACAATCGCAGCCTGGAAAAACTGTTCCAGGAGTTTCAGTCGGTGAAATTTTTCCTCACGCGGGACCATTTGCGTGAAGTAATCGTTCGACGTTAAATTATGTCCCTTGAAGATGAATTGGTAGACCAGCGCCAGAAGCGCACGGCGGAGATCGAGGCGCTGGGATTCCGCGCGTATGGCCAGCGTTTCGATTTCTCGCACACCATTCCCGGCATTTTGCGCGACTATGCAGGGAAGACCGCGGTTGAAAGTGAAGCGCAACTGGCCGACAAGCCGCAGGTGCGAATCGCCGGGCGCATCCAGACCATGCGCCGCATGGGTAAGGCTGGTTTTCTGCACCTGATGCAATCGGGCGAGAAGCTTCAGGTCTATATTCGCAAGGACGCGGTCCCGGAAAACGAATATAAACTTTATGAGATTCTCGACACCGGAGACATCATCGGCGTGGAAGGCTACCTGTTCCGCACCCGCACAGGCGAGCTCAGCGTGCATGCCGAGAAGGTGATATTTCTCTCGAAAATCCTACTCGCCCTGCCGGAAAAATTCCATGGCCTTGAGGATGTCGAGGTGCGTTACCGCCAGCGCTACCTCGATCTGATCGCCAATCCCGAGTCGCAAAAAGTCTTCGTGACGCGGGCGAAAATTGTCTCTTCATTAAGGCGCCAGCTGGAACAGCACGGCTATATTGAAGTCGAAACGCCGATGATGCAGCCTCTTTATGGAGGCGCCACTGCGCGTCCGTTCGTCACGCATCACAACACGCTCGACATGGATCTGTACCTGCGCATCGCGCCGGAGCTTTATTTGAAGCGCCTAATTGTGGGAGGCCTCGATCGCGTCTACGAAATTAATCGCAACTTCCGCAATGAGGGGATTTCCACGCATCACAATCCCGAGTTCACTATGCTCGAGTTTTATCAGGCCTTCACCGACTATCACGGCATGATGGATCTGAGCGCCGAACTGCTGAAGCAGACGGCCATCGACGCCACCGGATCGGTCGTGGTCGAGTATCAGGGAGTGCAGCTCGATTTCGGCAATATCCGCCGCCTGTCGATGCAGGAAGCGGTTGGCGACCTGTCGTTAAAGGGCCACTCGCTGATGGAAAAATTCGAACGTGAGATTGAGTCGACGCTGATCCAGCCGACTTTCATTTACGACTATCCGGTGGAGGTGTCGCCGCTTTCGAAAAACAAGGAAAGCGATCCGGCATTCGTCGAGCGTTTCGAAATTTACGCCGCGGGCATGGAGATCGGCAACGCATATACCGAATTGAACGATCCTCACGAACAGCGCCGCCGCTTCGAACTCCAAGTTCGCGATCGCGAAGCAGGCGACGAAGAAGCGCATCAAATGGACGAAGATTATATCCGGGCCATGTCCTACGGCATGCCCCCCACCGGCGGCGAAGGCATCGGAGTAGATCGGCTCACGATGATTCTGACGAACTCAAAGTCGATTCGCGATGTCATTTTGTTTCCATTAATGAGAAAGAAGGAGTCAGGAGTCAGGAGTCAGGAGCCAGAATGAACGCAAGACCAGCGGCCCGGACGTTTCAGGATCTGCTGGTCTGGCAAAAGGCTCATCAGTATGTCATGGGCGTTTATCGTTACTCCGGTGATTTTCCCAAATCAGAAACGTACGGATTAGCATCGCAGTTCCGCCGAGCAGCCGTTTCGGTACCCGCAAATATCGCCGAAGGCTTTCGCAAGTCCGGACGCCAGGATAAAGTTCGTTTCATGAACATTGCGCAAGGCTCTCTAGAGGAATGCCGCTATTATCTGATTCTTTCGCGCGATTTGAAATATGGCGAAAATGAGATTTCAATGTCGTTACTGGAAGAAGTGAGTAGAATGCTGGACGCGTACGCGAAGGCTATTCTGACTCCTGACTCCTGACTTCTGTCTCCTTCTTTTTATGTTTGAACTCTTCATTGCCCGCCGCTATCTGCGCGCCAAGCGCAAGCAGGTGGTGATCTCCGTCATCACCTTTATTTCAGTGGCGGGTGTTGCAGCAGGGGTGATGGCACTCGTGATCGCACTGGCGATCAATAACGGGTTCAAGAATACGCTCGAACGCAATCTGCTGGGCGCGACCGCGCACGTCTCGATTCTCGAAAAAGAGCAAGGCGAGGGGATTGAGAACTGGGAACAGCTTGCGGCGAAGCTGGCGACGCTGCCGCACGTGGTCAGCGCCACTCCCGGACTCTACGAAAGCGCGTATATCAAGGGCCCGGTGCAAGGCGACGGCGCCGAGATTAAGGGCGTCACCGTTACCGCAGGCTCCGCGCTGCCCGACGCGCTGAAGCATCTCAAGGCGGGATCCGTCAGCGATTTGTCGGCCACCGGCGGTGATTTGCCGGGCATTATTCTCGGCTCCCGTCTGGCGCAATCGATCGGCGCTGTAACCGGCAAGCCGATCGATATTCTGGTGCCCGATGGCAAACTGCTGCCCTACGGGCCTGTGCCGACTTATGTGAAGGCTCGCGTCGCCGGAATTTTTGACATCGGCTTTTACGATATCGATAGCCACTGGGCCTACATGGCGCTTCCGGCGGAGCAGAAAATGTTCCGCCTTACCGACGTGGTGAGCAGCATCGATATCATGCTCAACGATATCTATCGCGCCGACGAAGTGCAACACGCGGCTGAGCCGTTACTCGGGCCGAGGCTCGGCGCCAGCACCTGGAAGGAGCAATACCACCAGATCCTGGGAGCGTTGAAAATCGAACGCCTCGCCACCGCGATCACCATCGGCCTGATCCAGTTCGTCGCCGGGCTGAATATTCTGATCACATTAGTCATGATGGTGATGGAGAAGCATCGCGATATTTCCATTCTAATGTCGATGGGAGCGCGCGCCTCGCAGATCCGCAACATTTTCGTCTTTGAAGGCGCGCTCATCGGCGCAACCGGCACCATCATCGGCCTGATCGGCGGCTATACGCTGTGCTATTTTCTCGATCATTACAAGCTGATTCCTCTCGATGAGCAGGTCTACGCGCTGCCGTTCGTTCCCTTCAACCCGCAAGCGATCGATGGCGTCTGGATCGCCGGTGCCGCGATGGCGGTGAGCCTGCTCGCCACGCTCTACCCCGCGCGCAACGCGACCCGGATCGCTCCCGTGGAAGCGCTACGATACGAGTAAGTGCCCAAGTTGATCGAAGCCCCGACCCGCATTCCCGTTCCGCAAGGAAAGATTCTCGACGAGTACATCGGACGCGTAAACTCCGGCGATTCGCACACCAGCATCGCCCATATGCGCAGCCCCGCCGGATGGTCCGAACCCGGCCAGCGCCCCGATTTCGAAGAGTTCACACTGGTGCTCTCCGGCGAAATGGTAGTGGAGCACGAATCCGGCATCACCCACGTGAAAGCCGGCCAGGCCATCGTCACCCATCCTGGAGAATGGGTCCGCTACAGCACGCCCGAAGGCGCCGAGTACGTGGCGATCTGTCTGCCCGCATTTTCGATCGACACCGTTCACAGGGATTCTTAAATGAAACTCCGCCTCCACGCCGGATCATTGCGCCTGCGCCTAAGCCAGTCCGACATTGCGCGCCTGCACGACACCGGCAAAGTGGAAGAGACGATCGCCTTCGCGCCTGGAAAGCAGCTTTATTACGCGCTCGAAACCGGATCAGCAGAAACGGGCGCAACGCTCGACGACTCTCGCATTGTAGTCAGCCTCCCGACGGCAATCGCGATGCAATGGATCGAAAGCGATCAAACCGGCATCGAAGCATCCACCGGCACGCTAAAGCTCCTGATCGAAAAAGATTTTCAGTGCCTGCATCGCGAGCCGGAGCCAGGCGAAGATTCATTCCCGAATCCGCTGGC
>JBEKPC010000044.1:0-34347 GCA_049521155.1 Bryobacteraceae bacterium | reverse complement strand
GTAAAATTCGACGCACAAAGTCGCGCCCGGATCGCCTTCGATAAAGGATTTTCGAATCCGGTCGAGGGCCGCGTTCTGTCGCGTGTTGGCGAGAATCGCTTTGTCCATCACCTCAACCGCGGATGGACCGTGGCGCAGAATCACGGGCGTGGCGGCAAGCGCCTGGAGCAGATCGGCGAACTCGATCACCATCACCGCTTTTGCGCGCGGCAGAGGAACCAGCCTCAGTTTCGCCTCCAGCACAATGCCCAGCGTTCCTTCGGAACCCACCATGATTTTGGCGAGATTCACGGGTTTCGCCAGGTCCGTGAACTCATCCAGGTTGTAGCCGCCCACGCGTCGCAGTACCTTCGGATATCGACGTTCGATCTCGCCCGCGTGTTCGGAGGCCAGGCGCAGCACGGTCCGGTAGCACGCCGCTTCGAACGATTCGCCCTGCGGAATTTCAGCGCGCGGAATGTCGCGAAAACGCGCGACCGTGCCATCGGAGAGCAGCACGACCTGTTCCAGCACGTGATCGATGGTCTTTCCGTAAAGTACGCTGCGCGCGCCAGCCGAATTATTCGCCATCATGCCGCCGATCGTCGCGCGGCTTGCGGTCGAAATGTCCGGCGCGAATCGCAAACCGAGGCCGGCCAGTTGCGCGTTCAACTCATCGAGCACGATGCCCGGCTCGACTCGCGCCCAGCGCTCCGGGGCGTTGACTTCGAGCAGGCGGTGAAAATATTTCGAGGTATCGATGACGATTCCCTCGCCGATCGCTTGCCCGGCCTGCGAGGTGCCGCCTCCGCGCATCGTAATGGGGCAGCGCAGCCGCCGGCAAATCGCCACCGCGCGCGTCACGTCTTCGCGATGGCGCGGAATCACTACGCCTGCGGGCTCCATCTGGTACACGCTCGCGTCGTTGGAGTACAGCGCGCGGGAGATTTTGTCGAACCGGACTTCGCCTTCGATGCTGTCCTTCAGCTCGCGCTCGAGAGCCTCGTTCAACGCGTCAGACCTTCGCGCAGACGCTCCAGCCCACGCGTCAGAGTCTCGCCTCCGCTGGCGAAGGAAACTCGCAGCGTGCCTTCCCCGACCTCTCCGTACGCCGCGCCGTGGACCACCACTACGCCATGCTCGTGCAGCAGCCGCCGGCGAATCTCATCAGAAGGAATCCGCGATTCGCGAACGTCCACCATCGCGAAAAACCCGCCTTCCGGGGCGATCACGCGCACGCCGTTCAATTGGCCGATCACTTCCGCGCGACGCCGCGCATACTCCTCGCGCATCGCGGCCACGCAATCCTGCGAACTGGTCAGCGCCACGGCCGCCGCGTCCTGAACAAAGGTCGCCGGGCCCCGGCTCGATTGGGCCAGCACCAGCAGCATCGCCTGGATCAGCGGCGCGGGACCCGCGCAATATCCCACGCGCCAGCCCGTCATGGAATACGTCTTTGAAAGAGTGTTGATCAACACGCACCGCTCGCGCAACGACGGCGTCACCGCCAACGGCGAAAGATGCCTCACCTCACCATAAGTGATCGCTTCGTAAATCTCGTCGCTGATCAGAAAAAGATTTCTGCGCTCGCAGAACGCCGCGACGGTTTCGAGCTCCTCGCCCCGGAACACCGTCCCCACTGGATTCCACGGCGTATTCAGGACCAGCGCCTTCGCCGCCGGGGACCAGGCGTGCTCCAGCGCTTCTTCGGTGATCATGAATCGTCCTTCGCGAATCTCCGAACGGACCGGTTTGACGCGCCCTCCGGCCATCCGGATGGGCGATTGATAGGCGTCGTAAACCGGATCGGGCAGCAGCACTTCGTCGCCTGCATTCAGCATCGCCATCAGCGCCGCGTAGACGCCGAGCGTTGCGCCGGTGGTGGCCAGCACTTCGGTGGCAGGATCGAATTTCAGGCCGTTGTCGCGTTCCAGCTTGAGCGCCGCGGCGTCGCGGAAACCTTTTTCCCCGCGATTGTCCGGATAGGACGTTCGCCCGTCGCGCAACGCACGAATGGAAGCTTCGACGATGTGCGCAGGCGTGGGAAAATCTGGCTCGCCGCGCATGAGCGAAATCAGCGATTTTCCTTGCGCCTGCAAGGTGCGCATCTCCGCGAGGATCGCGTTCACCGCGGTCGGCCGCAGGGCGGAAATCCGGTTCGATCCGGAGACAACTGGGACGGGAGCGAGCACGGCCTTATCATAATTCAAGTGCTCACGAAAAATCAGATCCCCACGCCCGCGCTTCTCCTCGATGCCGATCTTCTTGACGCCAACCTCCAGCGCATGGCGCAGCAAGTAAAACAGTCCGGCAAGCAACTCCGCCCACACGCCAAAGCGCACAAGTGCGTCGAGATCGCGCGGCGGCAAATCGCGTACGGCGCTTGCGGAATCTCCGTCGCCACGGTCGCCGAAGCGGAACTGATGGCGAAGCACGCGATTCCAGGCATTTTGCTCACCTCTCCGCTCGGCGATCCCGCGAAGATCGCGCGCATCGCGGCCACTGGCGCGATGGCCGTCGTCGATCACGTGCAGCAGGTGGAATGGTACGCAGCCGCCGCGTCCCGCCCCATCGATCTGCTGATCGATCTCGACGTGGGCGATCATCGCACCGGCGCGAGTTCACCCGCCCAAGTCCTCGAAGTCGCGCTTGCGATCGAGAAGAGTCCCAACCTTCGTTTGCGCGGATTGCAAGCGTACTCTGTCAGCGGGTCGCATGGCGCGAACACGGCGGAGCGAAAACATATCTCGCAAGGCGCGTTTCAAACAGCGGCGCAGATTCGTGATTGGCTGGCCGCTGACGGATTTCCCACCGAAATCCTCTCCGGAGGCAGCACGGGAACCTGGGACGTCGATCTCGGCTTGCCTGACGTGACCGAAATTCAGGCCGGATCCTACGTCATGATGGACCTGGCTTACCGCCGCATTGGCATCGATTTCCAGCCTGCTATGACGATTCTCGCGACCGTGATCAGCGCCAATCACGACGCCTTCGTCACGGTCGACGCCGGCTTCAAAGCCTTCGCCACCGACCGCGGCTATGGGCCGGAGCCCGCGCATTTCGACGCGAAATACCGCTGGGGCGGCGACGAATTCGGATTCCTCGACACCAAGATCGTGCTCGGCGACCGGGTCGAATTCATCGCGCCGCACTGCGACCCCACTGTAAATCTGTACGACCAGATTTATGTCTGCCGCGGCGAAGCGGTCGAAGCCATCTGGCTTGTGATGGAGCGCGCTTGACTCAAAATCTTCGTCCCACGCAGGTGCGCTACGTGGTGCTCGCATTCACCGTCGCCGTGTACATGATCACCTACATGGACCGCGTCGTCATCTCCAACGCGGTGCCCGTGATCCAGAAGGAATTTGGGTTCTCGCTGATCACCATGGGCTGGATTCTCGCCAGTTTTCGCTGGGCCTACGCGCTGTTTCAAATCCCGGGAGGCTGGTTTGGCGACCGCATCGGTCCGCGCCGCGCGCTCGCCGCCATCGTCGTCTGGTGGAGCGCCTTCACTTCGCTCACCGCCTTCGCCTGGAGCGCCGCGTCCATGATCGTCGTACGCTTCCTGTTCGGCATCGGCGAAGCGGGCGCGTTTCCGATTGCCACCCGCTCCCTCTCACGCTGGATGCTGCCGGGCGAGCGCGGCTTCGCACAAGGCATCACGCATGCCGGATCCCGGCTGGGCGCGGCCATGACGCCTCCTCTGGTGGTTTGGATCATTACGCGCTACAACTGGCGCGCCGCGTTCCTCACCTTCGGCATCGTGGGCGTGGTCTGGGCCGTCGCGTGGCTGTTTTATTACCGCGACACGCCCGACGAACACGCCGGCGCAAACACCGCTGAGCGCGAACGGATCCGCTCCGCCAACGGAGACGGACAGCGCCGCGTTGGAGCCGCGGTGCCGTGGGGCAAAATCCTTTCGAACTCCGGACTGTGGTATCTGGCGCTCATGTATTTCTGCTACAACTATTGCCTTTCGACTTATGTCGACTGGTTCCCCACCTATCTGCATCAGCATCGCGGCTACGATCTGAAGCAGATGGGATTTTATGCCAGCCTGCCGCTGCTGGCGGGAACGGTGGGCGATCTGGCGGGCGGTTGGCTGTCCGATGTGCTGCTGCGCATCACTTCGAATGTGAAGCAATCGCGCCGCGTGGTCGCCGTCGCCGGATTCGTGCTGGCCGCCGCCGGCATCGTTCCCGCCACGCTTACCACGGACCCGCAGACGTGCGTGTTGTGGTCCTGCATCGCCTTTTTCGGACTCGAAATCACGGTGGGCGTTTCCTGGGCCATTCCGCTCGATATCGGGGGCGACTGCGCCGGTTCCGTGTCGTCCGTGATGAACATGTGCGGTAATATAGGAGGCGCGATCTCGCCCGCCGCGCTCGCCTATCTGGTGAAGGCGTACGGATGGAATGTGCCGTTTCTGGTTGCCTCTTCGCTGTGCGTCATCGGAGCGGTGCTTTATTCCACCAGAATCGACGCGAGCCGCCGGATAGAGGTTGAATGAGGAAGCCGTCATGAAAATCAACACGGACAAATGCGTCGCCTGCGGCAACTGCACCTACGTCTGTCCTATGGGCGCGATTTATATCGACCAGACCATCCATCGCGCCACCATCAATCGCAACGAATGCGTGGAGTGCTACGCCTGTTTCAACGGCCTGAGTCAGGAGCATCTCAATCCGGTTTTTGTCCGCACTGTGCGAAAAGTTTTTCAGACGCTGCGCCTGCGCTTCGATCCTGAACCCGATGTTTGCCCGACGGCCGCGTTTGAGCCCGATGAGCTCGCTTGGCCTCGCGTGGTCCGCCGCGCTTTTTCCGATCCGCGCGTGCCCCATGAATCCACCGGTGTGCATGGCCGCGGCACGGAGGAGGTCAAGACCAACGACGTCAGCGGCCGCGTGAAGCTGGGCGAGGTTGGTTTCACCATCGAATTCGGCCGTCCGGGCGTGGGCGTGCGCTTTCGCGACATTCAGAAAATGTGCACCGCTCTGGCGCGCGCCGGGGTCGCGTTTGAAAAAAAGAATCCCGTCACGTCGCTGATGAGCGACGTCTCCACAGGCGCCATTCGCGAAGATATTCTCGATGAGAAAGTGCTGTCGGCAATCGTCGAAATCAAGGTCGCGCTCGAACGCGCCGAGGAGATCATCCGCCTGGTCTGGGATGTCGAAAAGCAGATCGAAACGGTGGTCGCGCTCGGCGTCGGCGTACGCTGTGACGCGGACGGCGAGGAAAACGTGGTGGCGCCTGTGCTTGAAAAGCTCGGCTATAAACTGGAGCGCGCGAAAACCAATATCGGACTCGGCCGCATTACCAATCCGTCCGCGGAGCCGGTCCGGGAGACGGTGGGTGTTAACCGTGGGTGTTAAATGACCAACACTCTGCATCGCTTTGGATCGGCCGAAAGTTTCGCCGACGATTATGTGGTCTTCGCCATGTGCAGTAATGGCCGCAACGATCAGGACTCGCTGCCCAAACTCAAACGATTTCTGGAACTCGCGCTGCCGTTCAAACCCGTCAATCTGGGCGACGCGATCCACGGCGGCGCGCTGCGTCCGTCAAAGAACATGAATCCAGCCTCGCACTGGCAGCGCGATACGGCGCCGGATTTTCAGGGGGTTGTCGACGGCCTCACCGGACCCACCACCGTAGCCGCCGTGTTCGATAACCGCGTGGCCGCCGAGGATTTCGTGAAAGCAGTCAAGGACGCCGATCTAGGACTCAGCATCAACGTTTCGACCTCCATCGACGGAGCAGAGCAGTGCTGCTTCGCCGCCGGCATTCCGCGCCACAGCGTCGGTTATTCGCTGGGATTCGAAGGCTCGACCGAGAAGCTTCCCGGCTCCAAAGTGATGATGCTCTCGACCATGTGCGGGCATGGCATGGTCAGCCATTCGCTGGCGAAAAAGCTGATCGATTGGGTGCGCGAAGGCCGCCGCACACCGGAACAGGCCGCCAGTTACATGACCCGCTTCTGTTCCTGCGGCGTCTTCAATCCGAAGCGCGCGGCGCGCATCCTGGCAGAAGCCGCGCGGGGCGAATCGCAATAAATCCTGACATTTCCCCCGACATGAAAATGGAAACGTCACACGCCAGTGGAACAGGGCTCCGCTGAAAACCTCTCACCTCTCAAGTTTCTTGATACGCTCTCGACAGGTTAATTTACTGCCATTTGGACTCTTGGGAGATCGAGATGACGGTCTTGATATAGCGATCCATGTTCCACTTGCAACAGCTCGTCGGTCGTCCGACCTGCTCCGCGGCTTTGCGAAACCAGCGAGCGGCTTGGCTGTAGTCAAGGGCCATACCTTCGCCGAAATAGTACGCCACCCCGAGGTTGAACTGAGTCGCCTTCGAGCGAAAATATGATGGTCTGTATGCAGATGGCGAGGCTCGATATTGCTCCAGAAGATCATCTCCCACCTGGCAATTAATCGACCCTGCGCAGCGGCACGACCCGTCACTTGGCGTGCCGTGGTAACCGCGTCGTCAATTGTGATGCGAAAGAACTCGCGGTTCGGGAGGCGACAGTCAGCTAGGAGCTTGTGTAAATCGGCTTTGTGGGACTGCGGATCGGCGCTCTCGAACCAAGCCTCAACCGTAAAGGGAGCCGGAACGGCTGTTGCCGAGTTCAACTCCGCTACTCGGTCGGGGACTGTTCGCGTCGTTTGGCCAATTTTCAACAGGCCAGGCATTTCAGGATTCGAGAGGATGTACAGGTAACCAACGATATTCCGAGTCTTGAAAAAACTCATGCATTTGGGACACGTTATGGCGGCCGCTGAGTCCGAGATCGTAATTGTTACCGTGCCGCTGCAACTCGTACAGCAACACGTGAGTTCAATCGCCATGCAACAAATTCTATCGCTGCTCGAGTACCTAAAGACCATTTAAGGCAGGCCCGATGATCGGTGCAATGTGGGCTGACAACGCTGACACCGGAGTTAGGAGCTGAGCCTACGATGCCGAGCGACGGTCAAACCTCACCTATCGCGCCTTGCCGCGCCCGACCTTCGTATAAAGGGCGAACGTTAAGCGCACAAACGGATATTCCATGGTGCGGGTTGTTTTGGCGTACCCCTCCAGAATGGCAAGGCACTGAGATCCTGGTTCAGCCGCTCGGCGAACTGGTCTTTCTCAAGACGAAGCCACTTCAATTCCGCCTCTGGCTGCTTCTTCGTGCGGATCTGTGCAAGTCGCTCCGCCAACTCCGCGGTATCCGAGGGGACAGGCACTTCAGTGAGAGCGAGTTCGGCGTCGCGAAGCGTGGATTGCCGGAGCCGGGCGGCGGCATGCGTTCCCCATCATCGCGAGACGCGATACGGCGGAGGATTTCCGATTCGAGCCCGCGCGCTTCGTTAGGGAGATCCAACCTCAAGCCAGCCTGGCGACTGGCCACATCCGGTCCTTGGCAAGTGAAACAGTGATCGGAGAGGATGGGCCGATGTCCCGATTGAAGACGACGGGTTGTGCAAGTGCGGCAGCGGCCAGGAGGCTGAGAACAACGCAAATTCGCCAAAGGCCGCGCAACGGATGCTCCTAGACTACACCCTGCCTAGTCAAAATTCCAGTAAATCATCTGAAGGTAGAGATTATCTATTTTAAAATGCTAATTATAAACGGCTTATAAGAAATCACCGATAGTTTATGCCCGTTATTTCACCGTTATTTTAACGAGCGGGACGAATCGCCCTTCGTGTTAGCGTAGTCTCTTGCTGCGCGAATTTCCAAAAGTCACCATAGCGGTTCCTCTCTACCGCTCGCGCCGTTTTCTAGCGATTGTCACGGACACGCTGAGGACTCTCGATTACCCTAACCTCGAAATTCTCATTTCCGACCGCCATCATGAGGACGACGCGATTGACCGCTTGCAGCAGGAGTTTGCCGCGGACCCGCGATTCAGGTTTCTCCTTGCCGCAGACCGCTTGGACTGGAGAGCCCACTACAACCTGCTCCTCAAAGAAGCGTCCGGAAAATACTTCATTTGGATCTCGCACGATGATTCGTATTCGGCGGACTATATCACGCAACTCGTCGAAGCGATGGAGGAGAATCCCGATGCCGTCCTCACGTATGGGCAAGTGAAGCGCATCGATCTCAATGGCAAGCCTTTAACCTATGTGCACCCTCGAATCCGCGATTACGGGAACCCTGGCTTTCTAACCGCCTGTCGAATCGCCATGAGTGCCGGCCTTCAGTTTCACGGCCTCTTTCGTCGCCAGGTTCTCTTGGATCGCCAACTCTATATTCGTCCCACCGTGAACAACATCGCAGCCGACATGCTTTGGCTGTTTGCGGTTGCCATGATCGGAAGAATGGTCTTCGTCGAATCCTGCACCTTCTTGAAACGGTATTACCCATCGAGTACTCACAAGAGTTGGGATTCCCTGATGCGGCCTCGATATTCGTGGAATTTCGCGGCGATCGCCTGTTCCTACCTGGACGATTTCGCGCGGACCCGGTTCGAAAGGGGCGCGGGAAAAATAGTCGTATATAGTCTCTGCGGCACTTGGGCGATCCGGCTTTTCCTGCGGCCGCTGGTTCGAAGGCTCTGGCCAAGTCTCTATCACGTCCCGGGAACCGATGCCTGATATTCGCGAGATCAGCCTCCTGATGCCCGAGCAGGCGGGCCGATTCCGCTGGGGAAAGTTCCTGTCGCGAATCAAGTTCCGGATTCGTTGGATGGTCGTGGCTACCTCCCGCACTCCGCTCCGCTATCTTTATAGAGCGATTTACAAGGCCCATATCGCGGTCGCAGTCGGGGTCGCCAGACGCTTTCCGCAAACCAAAGCCGTTTACGTTGCGCGTTCGGTCGGCAGAGGCGAAATCGCCCTCGGCGTCAGCGACATTGACATAGTGGTGGTAGGCGCGTGGCCCGAACCAGAGCAAATTCGTCTGATGCGTCGGCTCGGCGCGCTGACTGCATTCTCGCCTCTTTACGATTCCGGCATGTGGCAGCAGGTTCACACCGAGGCCGCTTTGCGCAATCTTTGGGAAACCGATTATTTCTTTCAATCCCGATTCAACGAGGGTCGAGGCGAGTGGAAGCTCGAGCTCGGGCATAACATTGTCTCCGAACTGCCGCCGATGCCCATCGAACGCCTCGGCGGCGGATGCTATATGGAGGTCCGCAGTTGGTGGCTGCACTTCATCGCCAGCGCTTTCGGCTCTGGCCCCACCGCGCAGGACGCCATTTTCCGCAATAGCATCTCCTACAAATCCGTCACCGAAATGATGGCCATCGTGGACTTTCTTCGGACGGGCCGCGGAATTGCGGAGTCAAGAAAACAGTCGCTGCGCCGCGCCATCGACCGGTCGAAAGGCGAGGAGCGGGACTTCCTCGAAAGACTGGAGCAGAGCGCCGAGCACAATCACCTTCACTTTTCGGGCGACATCCAGCAAGAATCGCTGCGGCTGCTGCTCCCGCTACTCGACCAAATTCACGCCGAGCTCCGTGCGCTGCCCTCCTTTGCTTCCGTGGGTGATTTCCAAGTGGATGCGCAGCCGGACGAACTACTGCTCACGGAAGCGGCACTGACTCACGCTCCTCGTTTGGCCGAGTATCTCAAGCGATCATGGCCTTCCTACCGAGCCACTTACTTGGCTCCGAGTACCGCATGCTTTGCCATGGACGAACTGCTGCTGCTGATCGAGATCGATCCGACGCAGCTTCCGGACATATCGCAACTGCGCTCTCTTTGTCAGTTGCACGCCGAAACACGCGCCCAAGTGCCGCAGAGGATCGCGCTTTACTTGCTGCTTCCAAATGGAGCCTGCCAGCTCGAATTCGTCAGCTTCACGGAAATGTGGCGCGTGCTCATTTTTCCCGCATCCAACCCGGATCTGTTTGCGCTTCTTCGGAGGCCGGAATTCCTGATCGACGGCACGCCGCACGGCGACTCGCTAGCGCCCGTCTGGAGCCGTTTCGCCTACGATGTCGCCCTCGAAGAAGTCAACGTACGCAGATCCGTTCTTTCTAGAGTGACCCCGGATGTTTTTCCCAGCTCGATCGAAATTATTCGCAACGTGTGGAGACACCTTCAACTGGAAGTACTCGTCCGAACCGCCGCCCAAGGCTCCGCGCTGCTCGCGCTCTCGCCAGCAGCGGTTTCCCGTGGTCTGCGGGCTTTGGATCGATCGGAGGACACGCTGCTACAGTTGCTGGAAGACGCGTATCGGGAAGAGTTAGCCGGGCGCCGATCGGACGTGCGTCCACTCATCCCGCGGATCATGGCCTATCTGACCAGCTTTCATTAGACCTGGCGTGTCTTTCGAGCGCGTCGCACGCCTTGGTTAATCCATCTTCACCCCGAATGCGCGCTCCGATCTCGCGTGCCCGGACAGCGTATCGCGGGTCTTTAAGAATTTCGTCGAGCATCGCCGCGGCCCGCGTCGCAGTATAATCGCGACTCCGGATGGTCAGACCGGCGCCCGTCCGGGCGAGACGCTGGGCGTTATCCGGCTGGTCCGCGGAATGAGGAACAACAATACTAGGCACGCCAGCCCGCAATGTCTGGGCGATGGTACCGATTCCGCCCGAATGGACCACAGCCGCGGCACGGGGAAACAAATCGGAGTATGACGCGTACTCGGCAGCGAAGACAGAATCCCCCAACTCTTCAGGCGGAATCTGATTGCGAGGATCCGCGCCGGTCAGCAGCACGGCTCGCAAGCCGGACTTGCGAACAGCCTCCAGGCTGGTGCGATAAAAGTCTCTCGCGACGGTAACGGCGGATGTGCCCAGCGTGAAGACCACCGGCGCAGCTCCCGCGTCAAGGAACTCGCGCAAAGCCGAATCGGATGCCGCGGGCGCGGTCTTGTCGAAAAAAACAAATCCCGTTACCTGGGTATTCGCCGGCCAGTCCGGCTGCGGCTCTCCCAGAACCGGCGAAAACCACCCGAGCGTGCCGAAAGGTGAGAGCATTCCATCCCGAACCGGATTCTTTGTCGAAGGCGGGAGCCGTACCTCGCGTCGCAACTCGTCAATGGGAAGCATCCATTTGCGAGTCACCCGATCGATCCAGACCCGGAGCAAGCGATGAGGCGCAGGGCCCAATTTGCGCAGACCGTGAAACCAGGCGATGGGCGGCAGCAGCGGAGGATCGTAAGCGGAAAGGAAAATTCCTGGCGAAAGAATCACCGATATCCAAGGAATTTTCAGCCGCTCCGCAACCAAGGGAGACGGGAACAAAACTTGATGTGTGATGAACAGGTCCGCTCCCTCACAGGCTTCTAACAGATCGTCATAAGTTTCGCGCGATTTCGGGAGGACTAACTCCTTCAAAATATATTCCGTCCCACTCTGAAGGTCGTTACCGCGCGCGGCTGTTTCCGGCGACTTCATGAGGTCCGCCAAGTCCGGACGGACCGCGTGGAACCGCACGCCCTCAGCTTCTACTTTTGCCCTGTATGACGCGCAGGTGGCCACCGTAACATTATGCCCCCGAGCCTTCAGTTCGATCGCCACGCCTAAGTATGGATTGACATCGCCATGAGTGCCGGACGCGGCCAGTACAAATTTCAAACGATTAGTGTACGACAACCTACTCACGAAGACTGAGGACGGACCCCAGCTTATCCCGCATATCGATACGGATCTCCAGAGGCCCCGAAGGCATCTCGCCCTGACGTTCAAACACACGGACCTCGGGAGGCAGCACGAGGTCCGTGTGTTCCTTCCACTTCGACGGATACTTTTCCATTACCGAAACAAGTTGCCTTATATCCGGCCGTTCCTGAGCCGCCTCGACGATGATCCAGCGTGCCTGCACCGAATCGAGATAGGCATCGATCTCCTCAATTCCGGAGAAACGCGTCCGATAGCCCGCTCCTGACCATGTGCTGCTTGCCAGTACTTTGCTGGACCGCAGAACGATGTGCGTGGAAGAGCGCTCCATCAGCGCAGTTTCCGTAATGATGGCGCCTTCAAAGCGTGCGGAACCCGCCACCAGCCAGACCCGGCTGGGAGGCTCGGCAGAAGACAGCCAGCGGACTATCTGCCGCGCCCCGATATCGGGTTTTCGTACTGGCGGAAGCATATGAAACACGATCGTGCCAAGTGCGAGCGCGGTCATCAAAGCGTTGATCAGCCTCGCATGCGTGCGATAGCGCATCTCGATCCTTTGCCATCCGAAGGCGAACAGTGCGACCGCGGCGGGTATCGTGGCGACCAGATAATTCGCCTCGAGGGGAACATTCACCACGCTATAGAAGACGAGACCCGCCAGCAGGAGAGCGCCCGCCGTGGTCCACTCAGGATGGTCGCGACCTGAACGCAGAACGCCTGCCAGCCCGATAATCGCCACGCACATCAGCGGCCAACCGATGGCGCGGGAGGATTCGAGCACAAAAAACAGCGCATTCCGGCCGCTGCCGGCGAGGTGCGGCGGATAAGCGTGGCCCAAAAAGCTCGGCGCCAATACCAGAATCAGAAACAGCGGCACGATCAGCGCGATGTGGAATTTCGTGAAGCGCCTTTCGAGCAGCGCAGCGGCGGACGGAAGCAAAAGCAGAAACGCAGCGCGGCCGTGAATTCCCAATGCAAGAAAGCCCAGGATAACGGCCAACCAAAGGTCCCGGCGCTGTCCCGTGCGGCAATAACGCGCGTACATCAGGGCGACCCAACATACAACCAACGCCAGCAAAATGTCCGGTGTCGCCGCGGCGGTTGAGACCTGCATGGTTCGGGCCGTAGCCAATACCGAGGCGGAAACGAATGCGATCCACACCCCGCAGCGACGTCGCAGCCAAAAGAACAAACTCAAAATTAATGCCGCCTCCGCTGCCGCGACAAACGACAATATCGCTGGCCGATTTCGCCCGAATACGAGCATCCAAAGAGCTTCACTCAAATGGAATCCAGGTGGCCAATGTCCAATCGCTACTTTCGGATAGTGGATGTAATACTGCTCGGCGAAACGAAGCGGGCTTTCGCGCCAGCCGGACGCGAAATAGTCCCGGACCATCAAGCTCGAAACGACATGAGCAGGCTCGTCTTCGTTGGCGGCAAAATCCGAGCGGTATGCGCCAGACTCGATCTGCAACGCCACCACCAGGAGAACCAGCGCAATCCCCGCGCCTAAGCGATGTTGGCCAAGATCATTCATCGCCACAGGACGCGCGGTCCTGAATGCCATCAAGTAAAGAAATCGCCAAAATTGGGATACTTGATTATAGTCTGTCGCGGGGGATTCGCCAGCGCCGCCGGAGCGGCTGCTTGCACAATTGAATGGCGCTCAACTTTAACGTGCATGGTTATCGGTTCTCAGTCGAGGGTGATGAGAAAGCCGTAGCAGGTCTGGCCGAGGATTTCGCCTTCTTTGCCGCCGAAAGCGCCGATTGCCCCACAATCGAGCTCTTCCGCGCGGATCCTCCGCTCACGAATCTGCCTGCGGGAGACGCGTTGGTCTACACGCCACGAAACGTTGCCTATCGCGACGGTCATACCAGATACATCGATTATCATGGCCGGGGTCTGGGAATCCTGGACGAAATCTCCGGCGACTTCCGGCTCTATTGCCGGGACGAAGACCTTCTCTACGAAGCAGCCTATTTGTTCCTTCTCTCGCGAATCGGTGAAGACCTCGACCGGCGCGGGATCCACCGGGTTCACGCGCTGGGCGTGGAGGTGAACGGCCGGGCAGTCCTTGTACTTCTGCCGATGGGCGGAGGAAAGAGCACACTGGCGCTCCATCTTTTACGGTTTCCCGAAGTGCGGCTTCTTTCCGATGATTCTCCGTGGATGGACCGCGACGGCCGCCTGCTGGCTTTCCCTTTGCGTCTCGGCCTTCTTCCCGGCTCTGAGGAGACGATTCCCGCGGAGGTTCGGCGCAAAGTTCAACGGATGGAATTTGGCCCGAAGTATCTCGTCAATTACAGCTACTTCGCAGATCGCGTATCGGCATCCGCCAAGCCCGGGATCGTCTTCATCGGATCCCGAACCATGCGGCCGGAGAGCCGCATTGAACAAGTCGGGACATTGGCCGGACTCCGCCCTATGTTAGCCAACTGTGTTCTTGGTGTCGGACTCTTCCAGGGGCTGGAGTTTCTGCTTGGATCCGGCGTTCTCGGATTATCAAAACAGTTCGGAGTAGGAATCTCGCGTTGCCGGAGGTCATGGCGTCTTCTCAGGGAATCTCAGATCTGCCGCATCCATCTTGGCCGGGACGCCGAACAAAATGCCAGAGCGATTCTCGATTACACGTTGAGCCCGAGATGAAATCTGGTCTCTTGATCCTTCGGGCGGTTCGGCGGCGCAACGACGTTAGCGAACACCGGTATGGAACCCTGCGACGGATTACGAACGGAGCTCCGCTTCGTCCGCGAGACTCCTGTCGCCAATCGACCGCCAAAACGCATAGACAGCGATCCCGGCCAACAGCGCGATCGTCGCCAACCCGTACGGCGTATACCAACCGTTGAGCCCGGGCCCCAGGTTAATGCGGTCGGGCGTGTTGATAAAGAAGATCGCCGCCGCGCTGGACACCAAGCCCATGCGCACCAGAATCAGCGCCAGAACGGCGAAGATCGTCAGCAGGAGCAGCCCCTCCACTACCGGGTTCGAATGATTCCAAAGGCCGGTATTGGCGATGAGGGCGAACATCACGGCCGTCGAGAGCGCCGCCGCGTAATCGTTCTTCCATAACTGCCGCATTCCGAAAAGTGTGAAAAATACGATAAACCCCGTTTGCAGCGCGCCTTGCAGCGTTTGTGCGTTCGCGCCGATCCAGCCCAGCACATGTTCGCTTCCACCCAGATTATTGCTGAATGGCACTCCGTCGTTCCGATACTTGATCCAACCCTGCGAGGACAGGACGATACGTAACGCTAGCCCGATCGCTGCGCCAGTCAGAATGTGCGCACCGAGCTGCGCGTCGCCGAAACGGCCTGCGAGCAGGCGATTCCACGTCACCAGCGCCTGCGGCCACCGGGCGCGAACGGCCGGCTCCAGCGCCAGATACAAAATCCACAGCACCAGTCCCGTGGACGCCGCATCCGCCACCGCGTTGCCGAGCAAACTCCATTCCTCCAGGCTCGCCACATGATGGACCGACCCTAACCAGCCTACTAGCGCCAGCCATCCGGCCACCATCGCGATCCGGAGCGCGCCTTTCTTATCTCCTCGATTTTTGCGCAAATTGCGGATCGCGAAAATCAGACCGAATAGCACCCCCATCATTGTCATTCCCAGCGCCACCATGGGCCCGAATAGCGCTGCGCCAGCCGGAGCCTTGGCCGGTTCGCGCTCCGCCTTCGTCCACGGGAACACCACCTTCACAGCCGAAATTCTGCCCGCCAAACTCGCCGCCTCGACGTGAACGTCGACGTCGGTCAACCCCGGAACCGGCCCCTTCCATGCCTTTCGCACATCGTAAGCCACCATTGGCGTCCACTCCGGCGTTGCCTCTCTAAACCCGGCAGGATCGAACCCAACAGCCTTGAACAGAGCCGCCTCGTCGAAACGGGCCCCCGCCACGCCGGTCGTCTTCTCGCCCGGAACTGCCTGAAACTCGCGCAATTGACCCCCGAAGCCGAGCTGCATATCCAGCATCCCCGCTGTCACAGGAGCCGGGTTCGTGAAAGACACATCTCCCACCGGCGACGCTACCAGCGGCTCCGGACTCTCGCGATAGAAATATTGATAGAAAGGCTCCGCCGCCATCAACTCGTTCCACGACTTGCCTTTCTTGTCCTGCGATTTCCAGTAATCTCTAATGTTTGACCCGTTCGCGAAACTCACGTAACTGTCTACTGGGGCTTGCGTGTACCCGAATGACGCCGCGATCTTCCGCGCCTCGTGACTCGCTACTACCGGCGGAACCGACAATGGGCTCCGCTGCAATATCGACGCCGGTACGGCGGCCAACGCCAACGTGATGACCGCCGCGATCACAAATATCAACATAGGAATGGAATAGCGCAAATCCATTCCTTCTGTCTTGCCCGAAGCCGCCACAAGCTCAGGCGAAGGAGTCTCGCCAGCCGCCAGTGCCGCTGCCAGCGGATCGCCTCCAGGCAAAGCCGCCGCCACCGCCATGGGAGTCGCGGGGCGCAGCGCTGCGTCGGGACTCAAGCATCGCTTGATGACCTTCTCTACCTGCGGATCCACGTCCGCCGCCAGCGTTGTGATGCTGGCCATCTGCACGCCTTGCTGGAGCTTTAACAAATCGTCGATCGTCTTCGCTTCATAGGCGCGCTTTCCGCTGAAAATCTCGTACAACACCAGCCCCAGCGCGTAGATGTCGCTCTTTGCGGTCACTTCATCGCCGCGCAATTGCTCAGGCGACATATAAGCAGGCGTCCCATTGCGAGCCTCGGCGCCAGTCATCTGATCCGCTACCGCAGCAAGTCCGAAGTCCATGATCACCGGCTCACCGCGCTTGTTCAGCATGATGTTCTGCGGCTTCAGATCCCGATGGATCACGCCTTTGTCATGCGCCGCGGCGAGTCCCGCGCAAATCTTCCGCGCCGTCTCCAGCGCCTTATCCGCCGGCAGCCGTCCAATGCGATGAAGCAGATCCGCCAGATCCTCGCCGTCAACGTACTCCATCGAAATGAACGGCTGCCCGTCCACTTCGGCAATATCGTAAACCCGGCAAACGTTGGGATGAGAGATCTGCCGCGCAATGCGCACCTCTGAGTGGAATCGCTCCAGTACCCGTTCGGTAACACCCTCTTCCGGCAGAAACTTTAAAGCCACCGGTTGAGCCAGCGTCAGATCGGTCGCCCGGTAGACCTCTCCCATCCCGCCGCGGCCAAGCAGCCCGACAATCCGATAGCGGCCGTTGACCAGCGTCCCAGGCAGAAACCGCCCGTCATCCGAAGCCGACGTCATAGAAAGCCTCGATACCGATGTACCAGAACCGTTTGATCGCGCCGGGGCTTCCATCGCCACAGTAGCCAAAGTTCCCGTCGCGACGTCCAATGCCACGCCGCAAACCGGACACGGTTTTGAGGAATCAATCAACTCCGAGTTGCAAGTTACACAACGCATGATCGTCTTTACACTTTACTAAGTCCCTTGGTTTTTGGGGCGGCCGATTATGAGAGATGGCGCGAATCGGCCCGTTTGAAGCGAGCAGAGTGCTAAAACATTCGTAACGGCGCATGATGAGCAATTTCATTTGGATATGCTTGTCCATGCCGTCTCCGCGATGTCTGCGAACTATTCCGGCTCCATCGGTATGAAAGGATTTTCCGGTCCGCTCGCGGAATATGCCAGCACCTTCTCTTTTGCGGCCACGGGCATCACGCGTTCGGAATCCGGTACGAGGCCGAAGACTCCTTTTTGAAGATCCAGCGTCAAAAACGCCGTTTTTTGGGGATCGAGTTTCATGCGTTATTCCTTTTTGAATTTGGGCGGCAAGCTGTCATGACTTTTCCGCCATGCGCTTCATGAGTTCACCGGCCTTGAAAAGCGTTATCTGTTCCTGCTTGTCGAGTTCCGCGATGGCCCGCGAGAGCCACGCGTGCGTCGCCTCCTTGGTGTTCCTGCGCAGGATGATTCCCCGGGCCGTCAGTTTGATGTTGATCTGGCGTCCGTCCGTGGGGTGAGCCTTGCGCTCGACCAGTCCCATTTTCTCGAGCAACCCCAGCGCCGTGCCCATGGATTGCGGCTTGACGCGTTCGGCGCGGGCGAGGTACGCAGCGGCTGAAATGGCCGACGCGCCGCTGTCTTCTGTGCCGCGCTGCGGATGGCGCCTGCCGCGATATTCGCTTCACCTGGGCCATATAAGCGGTTAACTGCGCCAGGCGATAAGATCGTCGGCAAATCTACGCATTAAGCGCACGAGGTCCTGAAGCTCCTTCTTGCTCCAGTTTTTGAGGACCTCAGCCGCCAATCTCTCGCGCGCCTCGTCCAGCGCTGCCGCCATCGTGCGGCCCTTCGCGGTGATAACTGCGGCACGGATGCGTCTGTCGGCTTTGGAGACCTGACGGGAGATGAGCCCGAGGCCTTCAAGCTTGGTTACTTGTCGACTGACGGTCGTGTAATCCCGCCCGGCTAGCTCGGCCAACTCCACCACGCCGATCGGGCCATGACGCTGAATTCCCATCAGCAGAGGGAAGATCGCTCGATCCAGAGAAATGCCGGCCTCCTGAATGAGCGCCGTGTCGCGCTGCGGCCGGTTCATGAAACCCACTAAGTCGATGAGGGTGTTGTGCAATTGGACGATTTCTTTGCTCATGGCCATGCCCCATTGACAGAATAACAAGTTGTACGTGTATAATACACCATATGTATAGTACACATATAATAAAAGAGCCGGCAAGAAAATGAAGTGTGAAAAATGAAAGCAGCAATTGTGCTGGAAGCGGGCAAGACACCTGTCTACGGAGATTTTGAAGACCCAGTGCCTGGCAACGGTGAGGTTCGCATCAACGTCACTGCGGCGGCGCTCAGTACCGTTGTCAGAAGCCGGGCTTCCGGAACGCACTACAGTTCCTCCGGGGACTTGCCGTTCGTGGTGGGCATCGATGGCGTGGGTCGCCTCGATGACGGCAGCCGCGTGTATTTTGTTCTTCCGAGGGCACCGCTCGGCAGCATGTCCGAAAGGACCGTCGTAAGGCGCGGACAATGCGTTGCGATACCGGATGAACTGGACGACGTGACGGCCGCCGCGATCGCCAATCCGGGGATGTCGGCATGGGCTGCCATGAAGGAGCGCGCGAAGCTCAAAGCCGGTGAAACGGTGCTCGTGAACGGCGCTACCGGCACAGCCGGACGCCTTGCTATTCAGATCGCGAAATACATGGGCGCCAGGAAGGTCATTGCGACGGGCCGGAATATCGAAGCACTGAAATCACTCGCGAAGCTCGGCGCCGATGTGACGATTCCCCTGGGTGAGGACGGAGACGCGCTGGAAGAAGCTCTTCGGGGGCAATTTGCGGATGGGATTGACGTTGTAGTCGATTACCTTTGGGGGCCGAGTGCCGAACGGCTGATCATCGCAGGAGCAAAAGCCGGCAAAGACGCGGTGCCGATCCGCTTCGTCCATGTCGGTTCCGTCAGTGCGCCTGAGATCACGTTGCCGAGCGCGGCGCTACGTTCTTCCGCCATAGAACTGATGGGGAGCGGCATCGGCAGTATCCAGGTGGATCGGCTTGTGAAATCGATTGACGATTTGATGCAGGCAACGGTGCCGGGCCGTTTTGAGATCGCTACCAGGACTATCCCCCTCACCGCGGTCGAAGAGGCCTGGTCAAAGGCTGGAAATATGCCTCGCACGGTGTTCAAGGTGGCATGAGGTCCGGCCGAGCAACAGGTGTTCGATACGCGAGCAGATCACCAAGCAATCTGGGTTCATCGCCCTCCGGATGAGCCACCAGTCCCCAATCGTAGGTGGATGCGCTGAAGAAAATCAAACCGCCGCCAGGCGAAGGTTTCGTGTGGATCGCCGCGGAGGCCAGGGTCGCGCGCGCCGCGCGAGACTACATCATCAACATCAGACGCTATCCGCTGGAATGGCTCCGGGCAACGGGATATTGGGTCGCAGGCCGGGCGGATGCTTACGAACGACGGACAGCTAGTCTCTCCCCGCTTCGTCAGCATCCTGCGCAATCATCAAGGCTGTTGCGCGATGTACAGCAGTCTAAATTTTTTTGTACACTTTTTTGTACCGAGACCGTGCTTTTGAGGCTTTTGGCGACTTTGGCGACGGTGTAGAATCAGTAAGTTGCAGGAACTAGAAAACCTGTCAAGTTGTGGATAGGACCGTCGTTGCGCACGATGGGTGTCAGATCTCTACTCTATCTAAAGTCGCGACTGCGGACCGGAAGTTTCGGAGCACCGTCTTGTGGGTCGAGATGCTTCAGTTGCGCCGACCAATCCCAGACGTGACGTGCAACGACGTGCAGTACTTGACCTTCTCTTTGCACAACTCCCCAGCACGCCAGGAGTTTCCCGTGATACACGGCGTCGTGATGTTTTTCATGTACCTGCTTCCAGACGATCAGATTGGCTGCTCCGGTTTCATCTTCGATCGTTAAGAATATCGTTTCCTTGGCGGTTTGCGGATGCTGCCTGAATAGAACTAGTCCAGCAACGAGAATAGTTTTCCCTGCGAAAGTATTTTTCAACTCAGCCGCAGTGATGACTCGTTTGCGTTTCAAGCGAGGCCGTAAGAAGGTTAGAGGATGTTCGCGTAGCGTGAGGCCCGAAGCAAGATAGTCCGCTAGAACTTCCTGACTTGCTGTTGTCGATGGTAAATCTACCTTGGGGTCATCGAACAGATCGGCTACCGCAAACAGCGGTGGAATCTTTCCATCGAGTGCGCTTGTTTTCCACAGCGCCTGTCTGCGTCCGATACTCATGGAAGAGAACGCGTCGGCTTGCGCCAGCCGATCCAGTGCGCGGCGGCTGCATCCGGCCCGTCTGGCAATTTCAGTGGGTGTGCTATACCCGCAGCCCCGTACTGCGACAAGCGCTTTAGCTTCCTTTTCCGGCAGACCCGCAACCATGTGCAGCCCCAGGCGAACGGCATGAAGAGAAGAATTCTCAATTGGCTCCAGCGTCGTCTCCCAATAACTGTGATTGACATCGATAGGACGGATTTCTATGCCGTGCTCGCGGGCATCCCGTACCAATTGAGCCGGAGCATAAAACCCCATCGGTTGGCTGTTCAGAAGCGCAGTGAGAAATACATCAGCGTAGTGGCATTTGATCCATGCTGAGACGTACACCAAATTGGCGAATGAAATGGCATGCGCTTCTGGGAATCCGTATGTTCCGAATCCTTTGATCTGATTGAAGCAGCGCTCGGCGAAATCGTCAGGATAGCCGTTACTTCGCATCCCTTCCAGGAATCTTTTTTCATGCGATTGAATTGTGCCGACGTGACGGAAGGTTGCTAAGGATCGCCGCAACTCGTCGGCTTCGTCAGGGGTGAAGTTGGCTCCAATGATGGCGATTTGCATCGCTTGTTCCTGGAAAAGCGGAACGCCCAAAGTCTTTTCCAAAACGGCTTTCAATTGAGGACTCGGATACTCAACACGCTCCTTCCCTTCGCGGCGTTTCAAGTAGGGATGCACCATGTCCCCTTGAATGGGGCCAGGCCGGACGATCGCGACTTCAATCACCAAGTCATAAAACGTCTTCGGTTTCAGCCGAGGTAACATGCTTTGCTGTGCGCGAGATTCCACTTGAAAGACCCCAATGGAATCCGCATTCTGAAGCATTGTGTACACGGCAGGATCTTCTTGCGGGATTGTGGCGAGCGTGAGGTCCTTTCCATAGTGATGCTCCAGAAGTTCGAAAGCTCTTCGAATTGCACTGAGCATCCCCAGGCCAAGGACATCGACCTTCATCATTCCCAATTCGTCGATGTCGTCTTTCTCCCACTGAATGACAGTGCGATCCGTCATTCTCGCGTTCTCTATGGGAACCAGCTCATCCAGCCGCCCACGCGTGATGACGAATCCGCCGACGTGCTGAGACAAGTGACGCGGGAATCCAATCAATTCATTCATTAGGCGAATAGCCAGCTCCTTGCGGTCCGGTGAAGGGGCGCTTGACAGTTCCAGAACTTTTCCAACTTCACGGACTACACGCCGCTTGCGATAGTGCACCACGGTAGCAGTGAGGCCGGCACGATCGCGTCCATACTTTTCGTAGATATATTGGATCACTTCTTCGCGCCGCTCGTGTTCAAAATCGACGTCGATGTCAGGAGGCTCGTTGCGAGCGGATGAGATGAATCTCTCAAAGAGTAGCCCGCATTTGACGGGGTCCGCTTCGGTGATTCCCAGGCAATAGCAGATAACCGAATTTGCGGCCGAACCACGGCCCTGGCAAAGGATCTTGTGTTCTTTCGCGAACTTCACAATCTCGTGGACGGTAAGAAAGTACGGCGCATATTCGCGTTCCGCGATCAATTTCAATTCATGGTGAATCTGTCTCTCAAACGCTTCAGGAACACCCTCCGGATAGCGAGTCTTGGCTCCCGCGAATGCACGGGCCTTTAAGTCTTCAAATGCCGTCATGCCAGGCATGATGATCTCTTCGGGATACTCGTAGCGAAGTTCATCTAGTGAGAAGCGGCAGCGATCCGCAATTTCGATCGTTGCTTCTAGCGCCTCCGGCCACTCGGTGAAGAGCTGCCTCATCACCTGAGGTGGCTTCAAATGGCGCTCGGCATTGGCCTCCAGGCGAAATCCCGCTTCGGTCAACGTACACTTTTCGCGAATGCATGTCACAACGTCCTGAAGCATTTTCCGCCCCGGCTCGTGATAAAGGACGTCATTGGTAATAACAACTGGAATCGCTGAAGAATCCGCGAAACTGGCGACACTGCGAATCCACTGTTTATCGTCTCCACGGCAGGAGTTTGTCAGCGCAAGGTGGATATTTCCGCGAAACAGATCAGCACAGCGCTGAATGTGTGTTCTCGCGGATTCCGTAAGGACCTGAGGGAACGGCAGAATGAAGTGCTGGCCTTCCGCATAATCGGCGACGTCGGCGAGTTCAAGAGAGCACTCTCCTTTGCTCGCGCGGCGCCGTCCCAGGGTCAAGAGCTTCGTGAGGTTTCCGTAGGCTTTGCGGTTCGTGGGGTAGCAGAGAAGACTTTCGCCGCTTTTTAAATCGAGGCGGCAGCCTACGATGAAGCGGGTGCG
This sequence comes from Bryobacteraceae bacterium, assembly GCA_049521155.1. GTDB lineage: Bacteria > Acidobacteriota > Terriglobia > Bryobacterales > Bryobacteraceae > Palsa-187. The sequence goes on along the minus strand of JBEKPC010000044.1, from coordinate 11,757 downwards.
AAGTTCTTTCACTTTCTTCAGCGTGCTATGTGCCAACACGATGCCGGAGAGCGTATTACGATCCGTGAGGGCAATCGCGTGATAACGGTATTCGTTGGCCGCATTCACCAACTCCTGGGGGTGCGAGGCTCCACGCAAGAAGCTGAAATTAGACGATACCTGTAGCTCCGCATACTGCATAAACGATCTATGCAAAGTGTCCGTGCAGAAACCAGTGTTCGAACTGATCGCAAAAGATCCAGAAGCGGAAGCCCTTGTCGTCCTCGATCCGATAGTAGTCGCGCGTGCCGTAACGCGAACTGGGCTCACGCCACCATTCAGTGGTCAGGCGCTCCGGTCCTTCCGAACGGACGATGCGGTGCTGCTTCTGTTCGATAAGAAACTGCACTGGCGATCCCCCTGGAATGAGGATAGAAACTTGAATAGGCATGGGCGGATCGATCAGCCGGATCGGACGCACGCGATAAGCCGGCCATTCCGCGCTGGCAAGTGTAGATGCGGCTGCGGGGCGTAATTCGACTGCGTGCTCCGGCAGATAGCTTTCGAGCACTCGGATGCGATTCACGGCAGCAAATCCCAGTCTCATGCCGAGACGATCAACCAATAAGTCAAACGACTCTTCTTCGCCTGTTGTCTCAAATGGAGAGAGGCTGAGCTGTGTTGGATGGAGCGCCTCCACATCTTGAACAGACAGAACGAAGGTTTCAAAACCGAAGTCTGCCCACAGCTTCTCTAACCTACCGCTAAACAGCCGCATCAAATGAGAAATCGCGCGATTCGGCTTCGAAGTGCGTACTTCACATCGATCCACGGTTCCATCTACCCGATAACACACAAGGTCCATGCGCCTCGATCCGAGATGGTTCTTTTCGAGCTGGGTGCAAATCTCCTTCAACAAATCGTGAAGCACATATTCAACGGAACCAACGGTGGAGACCGGCTCCGCTAGGATTCGTGAAGTTCGATACGCCGCAGGAGAACGCCAGGGAGTTAACGGATCTGCTGCTTGATCAAGCGCTTGATCGAGGCGCCGGAGGAGAGTAGACCCGAATCGCACGCTCAATGAATTGCGTGGAATCTTCCGCAGTGCGGCAATCGTGACCAATCCCAGGCGGCGTAGTTCTAAAACAATTTCATTGGGAAGGCGGAGAGCTTCTACCGGCAAAGGATCGAGAGCGGCGCGCGTATTCTCCCCATGAACAATGAAGCTACCGCCGTAACGCGCCAGTGCCCATGCGGCTCCCCATGTGTCGGCGATAGCTCCGTGCGATTCGATACCCATTCGATGCAAACGGCGTTGGAGATCGAGCAGCAGCGGACCTTCTCCTCCAAACAAATGCGCGCAGCCCGTGATGTCTAGAATGATTCCGTTGCATCCATCCTGCGCAACAAGCGGCGAATAACGATCACACCATTCGACAAGCCGTGTCAGGCGATCACTTACAATGTCCGGACAGTAAATACTGAGAAAGCAACGCGCCATCTCATCCTGCCAGTGCCTCGCCCGTGGCTAGGTTAATCTGCTGAGTGGGGATGGCGTTCAGCTTGTGGTCACGCCATTCCACTGTCCACTTTCCTGGACTGCCTCCACGGCAGTAAAGAAGATCGAGATCCCACAGAGGGCCGTCAAACCGTTCACCGGATTTACCGATGGCGGAAGACACCCTCCATCGCGTGATCGGAGAAGCAATGGGAGCCGACGCAGCGTGGCCCAAAAGAAATCCTGTTGCTCCGCTCGCTTCCGCTGCCAGTTGTAGACGGCGGGATTCTGTGAGATCTAGCCCGTCTAGTAAAGCAATCACCGAGCTGACTTGTGAGCATCGCAATGCTTCCATGACAGCCCAAGCGAGATCCGCGTGCCGTCTCGCGGACACATGGAGCATCTGATTCAGCTTTACCCCGTAAGGGAGGAGTCCGAGAGGATGTAGAGAGCGATCGGACGAAATGTAGAGAACATTGCCCTGGTCTCCCGCGAGTCGTGAAGAGAGAATTGCCGAGAATGCGATGGCGTTAGCTAGAGTTGTGCCTTTGACCTCGTGAATGCAGCCAGCAGACAATCCACCATGCGGGAGCCAACGGTCCACTGCATCTGCAATGAGGATTGTGCGCGAAAATCTACGTTGAGTCTCTTCGAGACTGCTGATTCGTAGGCGAAGAATATCGACGACCGGATTGGCAAGCATCCAGCGATCAGCATAACACAATATTCGCCTTTTGTTCCCCATTGGGTCGGACAATTTTGATTCAAGCTCGATTCCATTCCCGACCACCAACTGAGACGCCGAGCCCAGCGTTTTCTTCTGCGCTACGCACCAAACAATACGCCTCGGCATCGCTCATTGCGGAGCCGAGTTAGCAATGAAACGTGTTCTCGATAGTCAAGACGTTGAGTAATGCCGTCGTAGCGGAGGTTCAGCAGATCCTCGATGCTGCTGGCCCAAAGCGGAACATGACGACGATGCGGTTCAACTCTATGACTTCGTCTTCCCGCAGATAGTTCTTCGCCACGGAGACATCGCTCTTGCGAACCGTGCCACCCTTCCAACTGGCCAGCCCCATATTGGGCTCGCTCGCGTTGGCCCGCTCCGCGATCAGCTCCGGCACCATTTTGCCGGTCGCGGCAAAATGCAGTTTGTTCTGGATCGTCTGGAAAACCACCTGCGTCTCCACTTCGGCGGGCTCGTGTCCGACGCCAGCGCCAGATTTCGCGCACCCGGAGATAGACTCGGCGCTCGCTGGCGCGGATGTCGCGAATGCGCTCCAGTAACTCGTAAAAGTAATCAGGCTGCCCCGGACCCGGCGGATTCCTTAACCTCTCATCGTCCATGGTGAACCCTTTCACCAGGTACTCGGTCAGGCGCGCCGTCGAGGTAACCGCCGATGGCGAGCGAATCAATAACCAACCTTTTGTGCATAGCTATGGTGCTCGGCGTCCAGTCCATTTCATTGCTGGGCCAGAGCCGCCACGTTTCAGAGCCGGCCGTGAACCTCGGTGATACCAGCTTTCTTGACGGACCTGCGGGACCGGGATTCGTCGTCGAGCAGATTGGGGACGCGGCACATGACGGAAGATTCACGGATTCAGCCGGAAACGCTGTGCCGGGCGCGGGCGCAGGGTTTCACCCCTGCCCGCTGAGTTTCTGAAGCTACGCTCGGAGCCTGGATCTTCTTATTAAAAAGCCATCTTCCAGCGTGTTCGCCAATGACCATCCCCAACAGTCCAATCAGAGCCACGATGGGCGGCGCAGGACTCGGCGCATATACAACACCGACAAGCAGCCCTACCACGAAGGAGATGAGTAATGTCTTCTATTTTCACACCTCGAAACTGAGCACCTGCTTCGCTTTCGCTTGTCTGTCGGCGACGCGGTTATAGGCTTCCACAGCTTTCTCAAACGGGACGATCTCGATTAGCGGTGGTGTCAACGCCCCCGTTTCAAAGCCGGAGCGAAGCTCCTCCTCGATCTCCGCTACCTGTGGCGACGTAAGCCCAAAGCTATCGACTCCCAGCAAACGGGAGAGATTATGATAGAAGTCCACAAGGTTGAAGCTGACGCGCGGATTTCCCGGGCTTGCGATGGCCACCTGCCGCCCCCCATGCCTCAGCGATCGCAACGCCGGCTCGAACAGTGAACCACCCACCGTATCGAAGACGGCGTCGACCCCTCGTCCGGCCGTCAGTTCCAGGACTCGTTCATGAAGATCTTCGGTGCTAGTATTGACAGTCCACTCAGCGCCCGGAATCGGATCGGACCCTATATCCGCGCCAAGGACGCGCGCTTGCTTCCAATTCGCAATCTGCGTGGCTGCCTGTCCCACCGCTCCCGCCGCGCCAACAATGAGAATTGTTTCGCCAGGCCGAATTTGAGCCGCATCTACAACAGATGCCCAGGCTGTAATGAACGGAACCCCAATCGCCGCCGCCTGCGCCATGCTCAACGACTTTGGTTTGAGCGATAGCGTTTCCACCGGAACAACGACATATTCCGCGTGAGATCCATCGCGGACGATGCCGAGCTGTGCTGAACTGCCCCAGACCTCTGTGCCCTCGTAATGCATGCCTCTTACAGCAATACCTGCAAAGTCCCGGCCAGGGGTACGCGGGAGAGTTGTCTTCTTGAAGCGTCCCGCGACGTTGCCGATGTCGCTTGGATTGATGGCGGCAGCCTTCACTTGAACAAGTACTTCTCCTTCGCCGGGCTCCGGAATCGCGATTTCTTCGATTCGCAAGACCGACGGTGGCCCAAACTCGGTAAAGCGCAACGATTTCATCACCTTGGTACTCATGCCTTTTAGTGTATGTGCACGCGTAGTGCCGATCACACCAGACGAGCAGCGCCCCGAATCCGTCGATGCTCGACAGCATCCCCAAGCAGGAGATGGTCATTACGCCCGTGTGAACCGGTAGGTCCCCCTCTGAATAATCCTTTAGGTCGGAAACACTGAGGATTCTGCCATGATTGAATAGATTTAAGAGCAAACCGGCTTAGCCCTGTTACGGTGATTGAGAGGACGATGTCTGCGGACAATCGATCACGAATCAACATCTTGTCGGAGGCCCGAAGCTATGGCCTCGCGATATCTGCTTGTGCCCTCGCGCTGGCCGTCGCCCTGCCAATCGACGGTCCTTCCTCCTGTTTCTTTGTAGCCATCATGGTGAGCGCGCTTTATGGCGGGAAAGGTCCCGGAATCCTGTCTCTCGTCCTCTCCGCTCTCGCTTTCGACTATTTCTTTTCTGCCCCCGCAACACCACTTGACCATTGAGCTATCTGCGTATCCGAAATTCATTGCCTTTCTCGCATCCGGCGTTCTGATCGCGGTGTTGATCGAAATGAAACAGCGCGCCGAGGAATCCCGTCTCCACTTCCACGCCCGCTATCAGGCCATCTCCGACGCGGCGCCCGACGCCATCCTGTCCATCGATGAAAATAATCGCATCCAGCTCGTCAACCCTGCCGCCACGAAAATCTTTGGTTTTGCCGAGGCGGAGCTGATTCGACAACCCCTCACTCTCCTCCTGCCCGATTTCCGCGCCGACAAGCGAGCCACCGGCGCTGAATGGACCGGCCGCCGCCGCGATGGAATCGACGGCCTGGAATAGTTCCTGTAAACATGGTTGCCCCAGTGGATAGCGCCGTTCTCGTTCGCGGAGAAACGGGAACGGGCAAGGAAGTCATCACCCAGGCGATTCACGACGCCAGTCCGAACCGCTTCGTAGCCGTCAACTGCGCGGCGATTCCCGCGGCGCTGCTCGAAAGCGAGCTCTTTGGCCATGAACGCGGCGCCTTTACCGGAGCCGTCAGTCAACGAATGGGATGCTTTCAAAGTGCCGATCGCGGAACCATCTTTCTCGATGAAATTGGCGATCTTCCGCTTGAACTCCAGCCAAAGCTTCTGCGCGTGCTCCAGGAGCAAGAGGTTGAACCTCTCGGAGGAACGCGTACCGTGCGCGTCAATGTGCGCGTCATCGCCGCCACCAATCAGGATCTCGAAGAGATGGTTGAGGAGCGCAAGTTCCGTGCTGACCTCTACTATCGGTTGAATATTTTCCCCATCACCCTGCCGCCCCTGCGCGAACGCAAAGAAGACATCCCTTTGTTGGTGGCTCATTTCGTTCAAAAGTTCGCCAAACGTGTGGGTAAGTCAATCGACTGCATTCCGGACGATGTAATGGAGGCGCTCCAACACCATCATTGGCCCGGCAACATTCGCGAATTGCAGAATTTCATCGAGCGATCCTTGATCATGGCCTCCGGCAACGTGTTGCGCCCCCGTCTCGAAGACCTCACTCCGCGTCAGGCCGCTCCATTCGTTCGGACTCTCGCCGACGCGGAGCGCGCTCACATTCTGGAGACCCTTCGCCAAACCAACGGCGTGGTCGGAGGAGCCAACGGCGCCGCCTCCAGACTCGGCTTGGCCCGGACTACGCTGATTGCGAAAATGCAGAAACTCGGACTAGCGCGGGAAAATCACCTACACCCCACGCCCTCCTTCCATGACCACAGGTCCTGGGGAAAGACATCGGCCGCCGTTGCCGGTGCGTCAATATGACAATCAGTCCTTCCGGCCGCGGCTCTTTTGTAGCGCACGCACTCTTGCGCAATGCCACTTGGTTTTCGAAAGTGCCGGCGACCGCCGCCCCTATGCGCCCGCCTGCCGCTGCCTCAACTCGACAATACCCGCCTTCTGCTGCGCTTTGAACTGATACATGCGCTGGTCGGCCGCGGCCAGCAGTTCGTCCGATGTAGTCCCGTCGGCGGGGAAGAAAGCGGCGCCGAAGCTGGCATCCAGCACGTCCTCTTTGCACAGCGACCGGCCGGTGGCGCGAACCGTTTCGCGGAACTGCGCAATGCGCGCGCCTATTTCTCCCGGTCCGATTCCATCCAGCAGCAGCACGAACTCATCCCCACCCAGTCGCGCGACAAAATCCCCAGCGCGGCACGAATGGCGGAATCTCAAGGCCAGAGCCTCCAGTAGCCGATTCCCCATCAGGTGTCCGAACCGGTCGTTTACGCCCTTAAATCCGTCCAGATCGCAAACCACCACCGCTCCGGGGGACGCGTTTGCATTCAGCCGCATCGCCAGCGCCGCGACGTTCGGCAATCCCGTCATGGAATCGGTCACCGCTTCATCCGCCGCGCGCCGGAACCGCAGCCCGTTCGCGATCGCCCCGGATAGTTTCGGCGCCAATGTGGACAGGACCCGCGCATCCTCCGCCGTAAATAGAGGAGAGTGCCCGCGATACAAAGTCAGTGCCCCTCTTAGACCCACATCGGACAGCGGTACCGATAGAGTGTGCCGCACCATGGCGATCTGCGCCGTGTAAGGAGACGTTCCCATGTGCGCCAGTTCGGACGCCGCGTCGCCGTTGATAATCGGTTTCTGATTCGCCGCCACCCATCCCGATAACCCGCGCCCCATCGGAATTCGTATCCTCGACAACAGCTTCGTCAGCCCGCCTGAAATATATTCCGGCGAAAGATGTCCCTCCCGTTCCACCCAGACCACGAAGGAATCCGCTGGTACAAGCTGCTTCAGCGCCGGCGTCAAGGTCGCGAATGTTTCCAGCAGATCAAGCGACCCGCCCAGCCGCCGCGTCAGGTCGAACAACGCGTTTGCCTCGCGCTGCGCCGAAAAAATCGAGTCGATGAAGTCATGGTCCGGCGCCGCCGCCACCAGCTTCTCCCACTGCTTCTGCTTCCGGCGAAGCACCGCAATCACGCGCGGATCGAAAGCCCGGCCACTCTCCGCCGCCACCTTCTCCAGCGCTTCCTTCACATCGATGGCCGCCCTGTGCCGCCGTGGCGATGCGTATGCATCCACCGCGTCCACCGCGGAGAGAATACGCGCGCCAATCGGAATCGCTGTTCCCTTGAGGCCGTTCGGATAGCCGGTCCCATCCCATCGTTCGTGATGCGCCAATACGATCGGCGCCACCGGATACGGAAATTTCACCCGCTCCAAAATCTCCGCCGCAACAGTGGGATGAATCTTGACCTTCTCAAATTCCTCCGGTGTCAGCGGACCCGGTTTAAGGATGATATGTTCCGGCACCGCCAACTCGCCGATGTCGTAGAGCAGGGAAGCGGTGCGCAGCGCCTCGATCTCGTGCGGCTCCAGGCCCAGTTCCTTCGCCATCTCGACGGCATAGATCTGCACCCTCCGCGAATGCCCCGTCATCGGTTGATCCTTCGCCTCGATCGCCAGCGCCAATGCTTCGATCGTGCGCAGATTCAGAGACGCAGCTTTCTTCCACATCTTCTGCTGCTGTTCCAGACGGCGCTCATATAAACGATACGACCACCACGTCAGGTACAGCAGCGGCGCCAGTACTACCGAAACCGGGAACAGCCCCGCGATTCCCGCCGCCACCGGATAGTAAGGAAACGACCACAAATTCGACCGGTTCCACCGCAGCGCGTGCAACGCGATGAAGCAGACTCCGGAAGCCAGCATCAATCGCAGCGGTTCCGGAATGTGAGCCAGGGTTGCGCCATGAAACATCGATTGTGTGGCCAGAATCGCCAGCGCGGTCGCGCACAACGATCGCAGCAGCGCGCGCGGCTCCACTCGTTCCGGATGCGTCACCGCGTGAATGAATGTTGCCGATTCCGCCAGCAGCAGCGTCTCGCGCCATCCGAGATGCGGCAGCGCCAGAATAATGAACACGAACCCCATCGTCGAGCCGTCCGCAAGATCCAGCCCGAATGCAAGCAACGCCAGCACTGAGTAGGTGAAGTATGGGTCCGTCCCTGGTCCCGCGGAGATCCACGCGGTGCCGGCCAGAATCAGTACTACGCTGATCGCCAGCCAACTCTTATAGAGCAGCATTGCTGCGAACACGAAAGCAAGTCGTATGCCATGTGTAAACCTCTGTCAACTATAGTGCCGCCGTACCCATTGGGACAGAATGTCCCGCTCCCATGCGACACTCTGTCGCTAACTCCATTTGCGTCGCGCGAATTCTCCTTCATTTCCCGCATTCCGAGCTGTGGAAATCCGCGTGCTAATAATCGTTCCCTATGCGGCGAGAATCTAAAGTTCGGACTGAATTCGACCGGATGGAACTATCCACCGGTCCGATCTATTCCTTCATGCCAGCGACCGGAGGATCCAGGGCGGGTGCGGTTTCAGAGCTCCTAAGCCGCACCTTGGCGGAGGTCCCTGGGTTCTCCGTATTGCTGGCCGGATTCGCCGCCCGTGAATATTCATTGTGGAATCCCACCGATTCTCCGCGCCGCCTCGACGGCCACACCTGGGGAGCCTTCGTCTTCGATTCGCGCGGCATCGAGGTTTTGGACGCCCGCGAGATTTACCCGCGCCAACTTGGCAAAGTGCTCCAATACGCCCAGCAGAAATATAGGATCGTCTGCGCCGATGTCACCGGCGCCAAGGAAGCTCACTCCCTGGAAACCCTGCGCGCGTCCGAGTGCATCTTCCTGGTGAGCCACTCAGACCGCGCGTCTCTCGAAATGGCCCGCGAAAAGAGAGACTGGCTCCAGTCGATTGATATGGCCGACCAGTGCGGCCTGCTCCTCGACCGCGTCCCCGGCGGCGTATCGTCTGACGAAGCGGAGGAAATCACCGGCCTGCCCATGTGCAGCCTGGTCGACCGCGCGGAATACATAGAAAGATTCGCCGGCTGGCTAGCCGCCGAAGAATCCTTCGCCGCCGAACCCGTCTATTCCTATAAAAACTAACCCCACGTCACCGATAGCAGTGAAAATGTCCGACGCTTCCGGATCCCAACCGAGCCGTGACCGCAGGGAGCGGAGTCATGGTGTGCCTCCCCCAAATAAAAAAAACGCGCCCCCTCTCAGGGAACGCGTTCTTAAACCAATCCGAAATTCCTAAGCGTCCCGGCCCGAAGAATCCTTCCGACCCAATTCCTCCGCCAGAATAATCGCCTCCGCCAGATCCTTCATCGGACGCCTCAACCTCCGGCTCTCATTCCGCATCCGCAGGTAAGCTTCCTCTTCCGTCAGATTCTGACGCCTTTGCAGGATCCCTTTCGCTCGCTCCACCGCCTTGCGTGTTTCGAGCTGCCGCTTCATTTCCGCCGTCTCTTCCGACAGCCGGGCGTTTTCTTCTTCCAGCAGGCTCTTCGCAATCGCGCTGCCCATCTGTTCCCCGATGAACGAAATCGTCGCGACCTCATCAGCGGAATGCGGATGCCGCTCCCGATGATGCACGTTGATCACACCGATCGCCTTCCCCTTGTTCACCAGCGGAACCGAGAGAAACGCTTCGTATGTATCTTCAATCAGCGCCGGAAAAATCTTGAAGCGCGGATCGGCCGCCGCGTTGGTAGCCAGCGCGACGCACGACTGGTGTTCGGCGACCCAGCCCGTGACTCCTTCACCTATCTTTACGCGCAAATGTCCCAGATCGTGCGCGTGCGGCACCTGCGAGGCGCGCAACACGAACTCTCCCGATTCCGACTCCACCAGGTACACCAGGCAGGCGTCGCATCCGGAAACTTGTGCCGTCAATCCAACGATTTCCCCGAGCATCTCGTCTAGAGACAGTTCTGAGCTGACGATCCGGCTCACTCTGTGCAATACGGAGGCATCGGAGCTTTGCGGTTCCATAATCTCAGTGGCGATCATTACACGAGAGTAAGCCCGATTCGTCCTCAGGTCCAATCAAAACTTTCTATGAGCCTGATGCTTAAACCCGCACGTTAGGTCAGTATAATCGATTCAGCGCACACTGTGGCGCACGCACCCCTGCGTGCCGCGTCGAGACTCCTCTCGACGCCCTGTTTTGCCCAGCGCGAGTATAATACGAACAGTATGCGAAACGAATGGGTAGCGCGGCGCTCCGGCGACCGTATCCGTACACAGATGCACTACGCCCGCCAGGGCCGAATTACGGAGGAGATGGAATACGTCGCCCAGCGCGAACGCATCGCTCCCGACTTCGTCCGCGATGAAGTGGCCCGCGGCCGCATGATCATCCCCGCCAATATCCATCACACCAATTTGGAGCCGATGGCCATTGGCGTAAATTCGCTCTGCAAAGTCAACGCCAACATCGGCAATTCATCCACGACTTCCAACATCGATGGCGAAGTAGAAAAACTCAACTACGCCGTGAAATTCGGCGCCGATACCGTCATGGATCTCTCCACCGGCGGCGATATTCCGCGCATCCGGAAAGCCATCATCGACGCCAGCCCCGTCCCCATCGGCACCGTGCCCATTTATGAGGCGCTCTCTCGCGTCCGCCGCGTAGAAGATCTCAACATCAACGTCATGCTCGAAGTCATCGAGGAGCAAGCCGAGCAAGGCGTCGACTATATGACCATCCACGCCGGAGTCCTGGTTCAATACATCCCGTTAACCACGCGCCGCATCACCGGAATCGTCAGCCGCGGCGGAGCCATTCTCGCCGAATGGATGGTGAAAAACCATCGCCAGAATCTCCTCTACGAACACTTCGAAGACATCTGCAAAATCTTCCAGAAGCACGACGTCAGCTTCTCGTTAGGCGACGGCCTTCGCCCCGGCTCCCTCGCCGACGCCAGCGACAAAGCCCAGTTCGCCGAGCTCGAAACCCTGGGCGAATTAACCAAAATCGCCTGGAAATATGACGTGCAAACCATGATTGAAGGCCCCGGCCACATCCCCATGGACCAGATTAAGATGCAGGTCGAGAAGGAAAACATCATCTGCCAGGAAGCCCCGTTCTATACGTTAGGCCCCCTGGTAACCGACTTCGCCCCCGGCTACGACCACATCACCAGCGCCATCGGAGCCGCCATGATCGGCTGGCACGGCGCAAGCATGCTGTGCTACGTAACTCCCAAGGAGCACCTCGGCCTTCCCAATAAAGAGGACGTGAAGCAAGGCCTGATCGCCTACAAAATCGCCGCCCACGCCGCCGATATAGCAAGGCATCGCCCCGGCGCCCGAGACCGAGACGACGAACTAAGCCGAGCCCGTTTCGCCTTCGACTGGAAAAAACAATTCGAACTCTCGATCGACCCCGAAACCGCCCAAGCCTATCACGACGAAACGCTCCCCGAGGAAGGCTTCAAAGACGCCGCTTTTTGTTCCATGTGCGGCCCCAAATTCTGCTCAATGAACCACAGCGTAAAAACCCAAGAGTTCACAGCAGAAGACGCCGACGCAATCCTAACCAACATCGCCAACGCAGCCCATTAGTATGATGCAGCCGGCCGTCGAAGTTTCACCTACGATCCCGGGAATTCCCGGAATCTACAGGTACGACGGCTTCGCATCCCTGTTTACC
>JBEKPC010000043.1:0-34662 GCA_049521155.1 Bryobacteraceae bacterium | reverse complement strand
CTTAATCTTGGATGTGGCGCGGCGCCATGCCCTGCGTGCCGAACCGGCGTGACGCAGCAATCTTTATCGCCGATCCGCAAAAACCATTCTTCCGCGGTCGCAGTTTTAAATTTCTCCGCCAGAACCGCAATCACAGCAGGCTGATCCGGCGCGAACTGCCGCTCCATCAACTCCTCGCATCCCAGCTCACGGCACAGATTAGCCCAAAATTTCGACTCCAGCGCACCAACCGCAACGAACGAATTCTCCGCCGCCGGATAAACGTGATAGCAGGCATATTTTCCCGTCAGCAGATCGGACCCTCCGGCGCGGGCAATCGGAAGCAGAACCTTCGAACCATCGGTCATCGATACATCTACCCGCTGCCCTCGCCCTGTCCGGTGGCGAGCCTCGATCGCCAGCAAAATTCCGATCATTGCCTGCATCGATCCGCCCGCGATATCGGCAATCGTGACATTCGGAACCACAGCCGGCCCGATCACATCCAATACTCCCGACATCGCCAGATAATTGATATCGTGGCCGGCCAGTAGTGCATGCGGCCCATCGCTGCCGTAACCCGTAAGCGCGACATAGATCAGCCGCGGGTTTCGCTCGCGCAGCGCGTCATAGCCAACTCCGAGCCGGTCCATCACCCCAGGCCGGAATCCCTCCATCACCACATCCGCGCTCGCAGCGAGTTTCAAGAAGGAGTCGCGATCGCTCTTCAAATCGATCTCGATACTCTTCTTTCCGCGGTTGGTTTCTTCAAACAGCGCCGCGTAACTTTCGCGCGCATAATCGCCAATCGAGGGCTGTTCGATCTTGATGACTTCCGCGCCAAACTCAGCCAGCCACTGCGTCGCAACTGCGCCTGGCAAAAGGCGGGTCAGATCGAGAATACGAATTCCTTCTAATGCGGCCGGCATTTCACCATCAGCCGGTCGATATAACTCAGGACCACTTTACCCTCCTGGTTCACCACCGAAGTTTCAAACGCAACCAGTCCGCGAACGCCGTCCTTGGTATTTTTCTCGATCGTCTTCTTGATCACGTGAATGGTATCGCCAATGAACACCGGCGCGAGAAAACGCAACTGGTCTACTCCGCGAAACGCGACGATCGCTTCATGATCGGAAGTCATCTGCACCATTAGACCGGTGGAAATGGAAAAGATCAACGCTCCATGCGCGATCCGCCGTCCGTAGGGTCCACGCTTGGCGTACTCTTCATTCATATGCAGCTCGACAAAATCGCCTGAAATGCCAGCAAAATTGACGATATCGGCTTCCGTGACAGTGCGCCCGCGCGAAGTGCGGACCTGGTCGATCAAGTAATCTTCGAAGTACATAAGCAGTACGTTATAATCGCATTTTATGCGCAATAAAGTAACCGTAGTAGGCGGAGGCAACGTAGGCGCAAGCTGCGCTATGAACCTCGCGTTTAAAGAGTTAGCAGACGTTGTCCTGGTCGACGTGATGGAAGGCGTGCCCCAAGGCAAAGGCCTCGATATGCTGCAATCGGGGCCTATTGAAGGCTACGATGTCCACATCACCGGAGCCAACGATTATGAGGCCACCGCGAACTCCGATGTCGTTGTGATCACAGCAGGTTTGGCCCGCAAACCGGGGATGAGCCGCGACGATCTTCTGCTGGCGAATTATGAAGTTGTGAAAAGCGTCACCGAGAAAGTGGCGCAGCATTCTCCCAACGCGATTCTGGTGCTGGTGACAAATCCACTGGATGCAATGTGTTGGACTGCTTACCAGACCTCGAAGTTTCCCAAGCATCGCGTCATCGGCATGGCCGGAGTTCTCGACACGGCGCGCTTTAGAACCTTTATTGCCGCGGAGTTGAACGTTTCAGTCGAGAACGTCACGGCAGTTGTGCTGGGCGGCCATGGCGATACGATGGTGCCCATCGTCCGTTTGTCGAGTGTATCCGGTATCCCATTGACGGAATTGATGGATGCCGAGACGATTGCCAAACTTGTCGCCCGAACCGCTACCGGCGGCGCTGAAATTGTGAAGTACCTGAAAACCGGCAGCGCCTATTACGCTCCTTCGGCGGCGGCGGTCGAGATGGTTGAATCGATTCTTAAAGATAAGAAGAAAGTCCTGCCTTGCGCGGCGCTGCTCGAGGGCGAGTATGGCGTTCATGGATTGTTTGTCGGCGTGCCGGTGAAACTGGGATCTAAAGGAATCGAAAAGATTTACGAGATCAAATTGACCGACGAAGAAAAGGCGGCGCTGACCAAGAGCGCGGCAGCGGTCCAGGAACTGGTCGACGTGATCAAAACCAAGATGAACGCGTAATGCAACCTGAAACAGTGGTCCGGCTAGTCGCCGGGCTGCTGATTCTTCTGTGCGTGGCGATCATTTTACTGCGCAAAAAGCGCCTTAAATGACCATAAGTGAGGCTGTAAGGAGCCTTAGATGGGCTTAAAATCACCGGTCTGTTCGTCGTAAGCAGTCACAGTGCCTTCGCCGATGTGATAGACCCAGCCATGCAGCGCGAGGTCCGGTCGCGCTGCAACCGAGGGATGGGTGTGCAGGTTTTTTAATTGCTCGACGACGTTGTGCTCAGTGAGCGCGAGCAGGTCGCGGTCGCCGACGTCCGCGTAGCGCAGCCACGCCGTCACGTTGGGATAATCTTTCAGAGCCTCCGGATTGAGCGCGCCCTTCATAACGCCGCAATCGGTGTGGCCGCAGACGATGACGGCCGGCACTTCGAGCACTCCGACCGCGTACTCAATGGTTGCCGAGACACCGCCGACGGCATCCGGATACGGGGGCACGATGTTGCCGATGACGCGGCAGATGAACAGCTCGCCAGGTTTGGATTGGGTGATCAGAATAGGGTCAATGCGCGAATCGGCGCAGGTAATAAAGAGAGCATCGGGGCGCTGGCCGAGCGCTAGCTTCTCAAAGAGGTCCTGATGCTTGGGATAGACGTGTTTTTGGAACCGGGAGATACCACCGAGTAGTTTTTCGACGGGCATCTTCGGTCTCTAGGAGGTCATGTCGGATCATAACAGGTTTGCCGCGAGACTTTCTTTATTCCGTGGACTTTTCTCTGATCATGTGTCCCGCTATCGATCTCAATGACGCTTTATTAAATCAAGGAGTCGATCATGAGAGTATGTGCAGCACTGTTCCTTTTCTTCGGATACGGGGCGTCTTCAGGTTTCGCTCAATCCGGCAGTGGCACGGCGGGACTAGCTGGTGTCGGAGCGGGCGCGGCGCTAGGCGCGGCAGCGGGGCAGAGTTCGACTACCCCTTCCTCGGTGGGCGGGGGAAGCACGCCTGTGGAAATCGAGATCATGGCATTCCATGGGCTTAGGAAGATTGCAACGGAGATTGCGACTCTTGCGGAGAAACAGGGCTGGAAGCGCATGTTGGTAGAAGACCCGGCGTCGGCCAACCAGATTGCACTCTATCAAGCCGTGAACGGATATTACAACCAGTTGAGCACGCTGCACAGATCTCTTCAGAATTCCTTTCCAATGATCGTGACGCCAGCCTCTGTGACGTTTCCGGCGGGCGTGACGCAAGGCAACATCACGGTTACCAACAAAGGCGATGCTCCCCTGACTGTGGGGCCGATCAACATCCTGCCCGCAACGAGCGCGGACGCTAATACCTTTCGGGCAAACTCCTGCGCGGCGATTCCGCCTAACGGAAATTGCGTGATTTCGGTGACATTTAACGGGCCGCAGCCCGTGCCGGGGCGGGCACAGACGCTTCAGGCGACCATGACGATAACAGGCACCATGAATGTTCAGAATGCAGACGGCACCCAACGGGTTGTCCAATCGTCACAGGTTGTTCAATTGGTGGGGGTGGTTCCGGCCCAGAATCCGTTGACGCTTGGGGAACGACAACAACTTGAGAGCCTTCGGCAGCGCGCGTCGGAGTTGAGCGAGCCCTTGGCAGGAGCTCCGATCATTGGGCCCATTGCGCCCCTTGGAGGATCAGGGGCGGGGAGTAGTTCCAGCACAACTCCGATCGGGTTGACGTACTTAAGCAATATCATGACCGCGCTGGGTGGCCTCAAGAACGGAATTACCTACAGTCCGTCATCGTTCCAGCCGACGACGCAAGCTTTTGAGGTTATGGTGGAGCGAGAGCTTTCGGGGAAGGGTATCGAGGCCTACACGTCGACTTCGGCGCTCGATTTGAGCGGCGCGGCGAACTCCTTGGCGAGCACGTTCGGCGCAATGCTGAGTTTTGGCTCCGACATCAGCAACTGGACGAATAAGTGCAGTCCTCCAGCAACTACGCAGACACCCAACGCGGGAGTCCCGGCCAATCCGCCTCCAGTATTCAGCTCGGACTGTAGTAACGGCTCCGTTGTCGTGAACCTGGCGGTGGCAGCGCAAATGATGACCGGGTACACGAGTCTGCTACAGGCTTCGAGCGATGCGGCGGGCAATCCAGTGATCGTCGACGTGTTACGAGGAAAGATTTTGTCCGACGCACTGAAGCACGGAATTCCGTCTGTGCAGGTCTCGGTGGCGGCGGCGGGCGGAAGCACCCGAGCGAACAGTATCTTTTTGCTAAATCTGTTCTATACGCCGAAGCCATCGTACGACTCAGGCGTGATCGCGATATTTGAGCTGCGGGACAAAGACAATAAGTTCGTGGACGGAGGCGCGCGGACGGTGCTCTTTGATTACACGAGCACGCGGAAGTTGAGGCCGGACCCGTTTAAGATTGAAGAAACTGAGAACAAGGCGACTTGCGGAAGTTTTTGTCGGGACAAGCGGGACAAGAAAGACAAGTAGCTGCTTCAACTCATTCAATCCCCATCTGCGCCAGGCGATAGCGAAGCGCGTTGCGGGTAAGGCCCAGCAGCCTGGCGGCGTGGCTTTTATTGCCGTCGGCGCGTTTGAGGGCTTCGCGGATGAGGGATTGTTCGTAGTCATCCAGGGTCATTCCTTCGGGAAGGAATTGATCGGTGGTGCTGGCGGCGCGGGAGCGCTGGGCGGTATCGATACGCACGTCGGAGGCTTCGACGCGCGGGCCTTGCGCTAACAGAATGCTGCGTTCGACCACGTTTTCCAGTTCGCGGACGTTGCCGGGCCAGTGATAACTCATGAAGCGTTCGAGCGCGGCGTCGCTGATTTCTCCGTTGAATTTTTTAGCGAAGTACGCGACCAGATAGGGGATGTCTTCTTTGCGATCGCGCAGAGGAGGGATGTTCAAAGGCACGACATTCAGGCGGTAATAAAGATCTTCGCGGAAGGTGCCTTGTTCCAAGGCGGCGCGGAGATCGACGTTGGTGGCGGCGATGACGCGGACGTCAATGTGAAGAGTCTTGTTGCTGCCGAGGCGCTCGATTTGGCGCTCCTGCAAGACGTTCAGGAGTTTTACCTGGATGGAGGGCGGGACGTCGCCGATTTCGTCCAGGAAAACTGTCCCGGTGTCGGCGGCTTCGAATTTGCCGGGCTTCGAGACGTTGGCTCCGGTGAAGGCGCCTTTTTCGTAGCCAAAGAGCTCGCTTTCCATGAGATTTTCAGGGAGCGCGGTGCAATTGATCTTGACGAACGGCTTATCGCGGCGAGGAGAATGATGATGGATGGCGCGGGCGATCATGTCCTTGCCGACGCCGCTTTCGCCGGCGAGGAGCACGGTGGCTCGGGTGGGCGCCACGCGCATGACGGTCGCGAAAATTTCCTGCATGGGGCGGGAGTGGCCGACGATGTTTTCAAACTGATACTTCTGGCCGAGGGCTTCGCGCAGCTCACGATTTTCGTCGCGCAGCTTGCGGACCTCGAGAGCCTTTTCGACGACGACGGTGAGGTGGTCGAGGGAAAAAGGTTTGGGGATGAAATCGACGGCTCCTTTTTTCATGGCCTCGACGGCGTTCTCGATGGTGCCGAAAGCGGACATGACGATGACGGGGGTGTGAGTGTTCTGGGCGCGGAGTTTTTCGATGAAGGCGAGGCCGTCCATGCCGGGGAGTTTGAGGTCCGTGAGGATGAGGTCGACATCGGCGGCGAATTTGAGGCCGTCCTCGGCGGTAGCGGCGGCTTTGACGTCGAAGCCGGCGGAGGAGAGATGAAGTCCGATGACTCGACGGTATTTTTCTTCGTCCTCAATGACGAGGATGGGGGGACGGGGCATTCTTCCTATTGTGCAACTTTATGACGGGTCCGCCGCATTTAAGGATTTTTCGAGGTGACTCAAGGGTGGGGGGATGCGGTCAAAACTAGTGTAGTGTCCGGGAATTAGCTGGGCAGCCGGATTGCTGTTGCGCAGACGGCCCGGCCGGCTTCTCTGCAATATCGTCCATGTTTTGGCGAAGGCCGACGAGGGCGTCGGCCGCGGACCAGGGGTCCGCCCTACAAGTGAATTTGAGACCTGTCTAGCTAATTCCTGGACACCGCACTAGCCCTGCCGTTAAAATAACCCTCCGATAACACCAGGGCTGGCTGCACGTGGCAGTCCGCACACAAATCTTGAACATCTTAGTCTCTTAAAAGGTAGCCATTATATGCGTACCGATGATATGTTAAGATATCAAAAATAGCAGATGGTCAGGTTGACGGAGCAATTAAAAACTGATAGGATATCTTAATGGCCAGAGATATTTTGAAAGTACGAAAGGTGGGGGGGACTTTGGTCGTTACACTTACTCAAGCCGTGCTTGCGGAAGTGTCGCTGGAAGAGGGTGACCGAGTACTAATGGAGGCCCTCCCCCCGAGACGAATTCTCATTTCCAAGGAGGTATCAAATATGCCAAACACACGCCGTATTGAACTCGAGCTCCAGGTCTTGGAGGCTAAGTACAGGTCGTTCGAGTCCCAGATCTCCAGCGAGGTGTCCCAATACAACTCGGGTGGATCGCAGATTGACAGTAACGATCTGGATGGTCAAGTTAAGTTCCTACGCTCGGAGCAGGACAAGGTCTCCGTCGCGATCGCAGAGAAAAATCTGGAGCTTTTCGATCTTCAGGGTGCCTGAAGACGGCGGGATTACGTCGAAGCGCGCTGTCCTCGACTGGCAGCTGGTTCAGGGTTACGATAAGACTGAAGGACCGAAGATGACGACAGTAGAGATCACATTGCCTGACCAGCTGGCTCTGGAGGCGAAACGCGCTGGGCTGTTGTCGCCTGAATTGCTGGAGAAATGGCTGCGGAAGCAGCTTAAGGCGCAGCGGGTTGATCAGTTGTTTTCAGCGATGGATCGTATAGCTGCGGTGCACGATCCGGCTGTCATGTCGCCTGAGGAGGTTGCCTCGGAGATCGCTGCCATCCGATCGGACAGGCGGCAAAACAGTCGCGGCTGATGCGACTTGTTTTGGACACGAATGTTGTCGCATCGGGCCTGCTGTGGGATGGCAGCCCAAGACGGCTTTTGAGAGCGGGCCGCGGCGACGGCGTCAGGTTCTTTTACCAGCGCGCCAATGCTTGGTGAGCTTGCCGATATTCTCTTTCGATCAAAGTTTGAAAAGAAAATTGCCGCTTCGCTGCTCTCCATTGACCAGCTTGTCGATCTTTATGCCGGGTTTGCCGCCCTGGTGCGGCCGGTTCCAGTTCCGCGCCTGGCTGACCTCCTCGTAACTGGCGACCGGCTTTGCTGCTGCTTGCGGAATATGACGGTGGACGGATTGTTTCTGTGAGTGAAGCTTTGCAGACTGTCGGTTAAAGCGGTAGGATTACGTGGAAGACGCTGCCTTCGCCGGAGGTGCTTTCTACTGTGATGTGGCCGCCGTGTTCGTCTACTATTTTTGAGCAGATTGCCAGGCCCAGGCCGACGCCTTCGGGTTTTGTTGTGAAGAAGGGGTTGAAGATGCTCTCCAGATTTTTGGGGTCGATGCCGCTGCCGCGGTCGATTACGCAGATTTCTACTTTGTTGTCGTCCAGGAGTTGAGTCTTTACCGTCACGACCGCGCCTTTGGGACTGGCTTGGGCGGCGTTCAGGATTAGATTGGAGAAGACTCGCTCCAGGAGTTCGGCGTCGGCTTTTACGGGAGGGATGCCGGGGGAATAGTTTTTATAGATCTCGATGCCGGGGAGGCTCTGAATGGCTTGGTCGAGGATGGTGGTGATGTCGACCGGCTCCAGGCGCAGATGTTGGGGGCGGGCGAAGTCTAAGAAGCGGGTTATTAAAGAATTCGTACGATCGACTTCGGTCGAGATGTAGCTGGCCATTTCCTGGGCGATTGGGCTCTCTTTTGAGACGTTGCGGGAGAGCAGTTCGGCTGAGGTTTTCATGGTGCCCAAAGGATTGCGGAGCTCATGGGCGAGGCCGGCGGTTAACTGTCCCAAGGCGGCCAGACGCTCTGAACGGCGGACTTGGGCTACGGCGGTTTCGAGTTTCGCGGCGGTCTCCTGAAAACGGCGGGTTTCGCGGCGGCTGGCTTCGGCTAGCTGGTTTACCAGGAATCCGACGACGATCAGGATGATCATGCGGAGCACGAATTCCCGGCCTTCGGGATCCCACGGGATGTACTGATCGTTTTCGATCAGCCGGAGGAAGGAGGCGTTCACGAGGCAGGCGAGCACGCTAAAAATCGTTGTGCCGAGAAGGCCGAATCTGGTGGCGGCGGAGATGACGGGGAGCACCAGAATGACCCATAAGCCGCTCTGAATGCGCTCGCCGTAATAGAGCATGACCCAGATGAGCGCGAGCTTCGCGAGGATCGAAGTGGCGGGGGACATGCGGGCATCGAAGATCTGAAGAACGGCTAAGGCGGCGAGCGACCAGAGGACTTGGGGGGCGCGGTAAGGGCTGAAGATGGCGATGGCGGCGAAGGCTACCAGCCAGACTATGTCTTGAGGTCGGAGATAGCGAGACACCCGTAGCCAGAATAAGCAATTTTGGGAACAATAGCGAGTGCGGCACGCGTATACTTGACTGGGAGCGAATCTCATGTTCTGTAGCAGATGTGGGGCGTCAATGGTGGCGGATGCGCGGGTCTGTCCGCAGTGCGGGAATCTGGTGGGAGGCGCGCCGATTCCTCTGGCGGCGGTGGCGTGGACGGCTCCGGTAGGAGTGAAGGCGCAGACGGGGCGCTGGATTTCGGCGGGATGGGCGATGGTGACGGAGGACTTGGGGAATTTCGCGCTGGTGGGGCTGATTTTCGTGCTGGTGAATTCAGTGGCGTCGGTGGTGACGCAGGGTCCTTTACAGACGGGTCTGCATTTGTATTGCACGAAGAAGCTGTTCCGGAAACAGGCTGAGCTGGGGGACATGTTTAAAGGGTTCGATTACTTCCTGCCGGCATTTGTGGCGGGGCTGCTGATCGGGGTGTTCGTGTTCGCTGGGACGCTGCTGTGTATCATTCCGGGGCTGGTGGTGGCGAGCATGTACAAGTTTACGTACCTGTTCATTTTCGATAAGAAGATGGATTTCTGGCCGGCGATGGAGGCGAGTCATGCGGTGGTCAAGAACGACTATTTCGGGTTCACGATGTTCCTGATTGTGATGGCGTTGATCAACGTGCTGGGATTCCTCTGTTGCATTGTCGGGCTGCTGGTGACGATTCCGTTGAGTATCGCGGCGATTACGGTGGCTTATCAGGAATGCGTGGGGTTTGAGCAGCGGACGGTGGACGCGCTCTAAATGATTCGTCTGGCGATGGCCGCGGCTTTGTTCGGCGTGTTGTGGATTTTCACGCCGGCGGCAGAGACTCGATTTCATTTGTGCGGATTTTATTGGCTGACGGGGCATCCTTGCGCGCTGTGCGGAATGACGCGGGCGATGTTTGCGATGGCGAAGGGGCATTTCGCGGAGGCGGTGCGATTCAATGCGCTGGCTCCGCTGGGATTCGCGATGGTTTTCGCGCTGTTCTCAAATGTAAAAATTCCGGGGAAAATCTGGATGGCGGGCATCGCGGCGTTTGCGATTTACGGAGTGTGCCGGATTTTTGTGACACAATAATAGAAATTCCGGTTTTCTGCATGCCCCAATTAAACATTTCTGATTCGCCCGAGATGTCAGCGAACGACAACTCTTTCGGCGACATACTTTCGCAATTCGAACAAACGCATCATTCTCGCGGTGAAACCGTCGAGGGGACCGTGATGACGGTTACGGCCGACACGGTGTTCGTCGATATCGGCCGCAAGATGGATGGCGCCATGCCGCGCGATCCCGCGGTGAATCTGAAGCCTGGCACGAAGCTACTGGTTTCTATTCGCGGACGGGACGAGGATGGGACGTATCAGCTTTCTACGATCAAAGTGGAGCAGCCTCGCGATTGGAGCGGCCTCGAGGCGGCGTTTGCCGAGAAGAAAATTATCGGCGGCACGGTGACGGAAGTGGTGAAGGGCGGGCTGCGGGTCGATGTCGGGGTGCGGGCGTTTATGCCGGCTTCGCGCAGCGGCGTGCGGGATCAGGCCGACATGGAGAAGCTGGTCGGGCAGCAGATTGAGTGCCGGATCACGAAGCTCGATACGGCGGGCGAGGATGTGGTGGTCGACCGGCGGTCGGTGCTCGAAGAGCGGGAGCGCGCGGCGAAGGAAGAAGTGTTCGGGACGCTGCGGGAAGGCGCGATCGTGCGCGGCACGGTTCGGACGCTGATGGATTTCGGCGCGTTTGTAGACCTGGGCGGGATCGACGGATTGCTGCATGTTTCGGACATGGCGTATACGCGCAACGTGAAGCCGTCCGATGTGGTGGCGGTGGGCGATACGATCGACGTCAAGATTCTGAAAATCGGCAAGGATTCGAAGAAAATTTCGCTCGGGTTGAGGCAACTGCTGCCCGATCCGTGGTCGCGGGTGCCGGAGAAATATCCTTTGGGAACGCGCGTAAAGGGTAAAGTGTCGCGGGTAGCGGATTTCGGTGCGTTCGTGGAACTGGAGCCGGGGATCGAGGGACTGATTCACGTGTCCGAGATGTCGTGGACGAAGAAGAATGTTCGCGCGCAGGACATCGTGAAGGAAGGCGACCAGGTTGAGGTCGTGATTCTGGGCGTGAATCCGGCGGATAAGAGGATTGCGCTGGGATTGAAGCAGGCCCTGGGCGATCCGTGGGAAGACGCGCTGAAGAAATATACGGTGAACTCGGTGGCTGAAGGCAAGGTGACCAGCCTGACGAAGTTCGGCGCGTTTATCGATTTGGGCGACAACATCGAGGGGATGGTCCACATCGGAGATATCAGCCGGGAGAAGCGCCTGAATCATCCTAACGAGGTGCTGAAAGTCGGGCAGACGGTGAAGGCGCAGGTGCTGGAGGCGGATAAGGAGCGGCGTCGCATTCGTCTCGGGATCAAGCAACTGGAGCCGACCAGTATCGACGAATACATCGCGGAGCATAAGGCCGGGGACGCGGTTTCGGGCCGGTTGGTCGAGGTTTCAGGGCAGAAGGCGAAGGTCGAGCTCGGGGAAGGCGTTTTCGGCTGGACCAAATTGCCCGGCGAACAGAAGACGAATACGGCTGCGAGCGCAGCGAAGGCCGATCTGGGGTCCTTGACGGCAATGCTCTCGCAGCGCTGGAAATCGGGCGGCGCGGGGGACGCGGCGGTGGCGGAAACTCCACGGGCGGGCCAAGTCCGTAGCTTCAAGATTTCGAGCATCGACGTGGCGGCGAAGCGGATCGAGTTGGAACTACAGTAAGCGGTACATTTCCCGTCCATCTGCGTCTACATCTATAAGTTGAACCGGAAGAGTGGAGCCGCGCGATTGGCCCAAAAGACGAATGGGCAGTTGGAGGAGACGGCGCTGATCCGGGCTGCTCAAGGAGGCGATCGGGCCGCTTTTGAGCAACTGGTTCGCGCTTACGACCAAAGTGTGCTCCGGCTCGCGATGAATCTGCTGCGGTCGCCGGAGGACGCGCAGGACGTTTATCAGGAAGCGTTCCTGCGGGTTTATAAGAACCTCGACAAGTTCCGCTTCGATTGCAGTTTTCATACCTGGCTGTACCGGATCGTGACTAATCTCTGCCTGGACCATATGCGGAAGCGCAAAGTCCGGAAAGAAGAGCCGACGATTGTGGCGACGGCGGAGGGTCCATTGGACCGGATGGACGCGGTGCCGGAAGAAAGGGTGGACGGCGATCCGCAAAGGTTCCTGTTTTCGAGCGAATTGCGGAAGCGGGTGAAAGCGGTGCTGGCGGAATTAACGCCGCGCGAAAGAATGGTGTTCGAGCTGAGGCATTATCAGGGGTTACGGCTGCGGCGCATTGGAGAAATTTTGGGGACGACGGAAGAAGCGGCGAAAAACTGCCTGTTCCGGGCGACACAGAAAATGAGGGCTGCTTTGGGAGATTTTGTATGAGTGGTTTCGAACAGGGCGACATGAATTGCGCCGCCGCGAAGGATTTCTTCGCGCTGTATCTCTACGGCGAGCTTTCCTTCGATGAGGAGGAGGGTGTCGAATCGCATCTGGATGGGTGCGTGGATTGCCGCAAGGCGCTGGAGCGTCAAAGGGAAGTGCAGGTAGCGCTCGACAATCTCGGGATTGAGCCGGCGCCGTCGTTGTTGCGTTCGTGCCGCGAAGAACTGCACATGCGGTTGGCGGAGGAAGGGCAGACGGCTGCCAAACGTGGATGGTGGGAGCAGTTTACCGACGCGCTGACGGGGCGTGCGAGCTACTCCGGATGGCTGAAGCCGGCGGGAGCGTTGACTTTGCTGGCGCTGGGATTCGGCGTGTCGAGATTGATTCCGCCCGGCTCATTCAGCGGAGGACCTTTACAGATGGGCGTGATGGAGCCATCGGCATCGCGGGTGCGCTATGTGGAACCGGCCACCGACGGCAGGGTGCATATCGTGTTCGATGAGACGACCCAGAAGATTTGGTCCGGCGCTCCCAACGATCCGAAGACTCGCGTGCTGCTGTTCTCGGCGGCGAAGGATCCGTCAGACCCAGGGCTGCGCGCCGAAGCGGTGGAAGTTCTCAATCCCAGCGCGCAGTTTTCCGATGTGCGGGATGCGCTGGTATTCGCGCTGCTGCACGATCAGAACGCGGGTGTACGGTTGAAAGCGATGGAGGGATTAAAGCCCTTCGCGCAGCAAACGGATGTGCGCTCCGCGCTGACGCAGGTGCTGCTGAGCGACGCCAATCCGGGATTGCGGACGCAGGCGATCGACCTGCTGACGAAGGGATTGAATCAGGAAGACCCGGCGACCAGCTACAACCGGCAAGTGATCGGCGCGATGCAGGAGCTGATGCAGAGAGAGAACAACGCGTATGTGCGGCAGCGCTGCAAGATGGCGCTGGAATCAGTAAAGGCGTCGACGGAAACCTATTAATTGAAGAAGCGTGTAGCCAGTAGCCAGAATGTTTAGAATTGCTTTATTTACGCTGATCGGTGCGTTCCTGCGCGGGCAGGATTCGTTGCAGTTGACGCATGAGGGGCCGTATTATGTGCTGACGACCAGCGCCGCGGTCAACGGGCGGGTTGCGCCGCAACTGCAAATTGTGACGCGCGGGAATGTGGTGCTGCGCGGCGCGAAGGGCGACCAGACCCTTTATAAACTGGTGCAGCGCGTGAAGGCGCATTCGGAAGCGGAAGCGCACCGGCTGTTGGGGTCCGGAAGCATCGTGATCTCGCCGCGAATCAACATGACGACGCTGACGGTGACGGTGTCCGCCGGGGCGCAGGTTTCAAACGATCTGGAAGTGAGCGTGCCGCGGCAGGTGCTGCTGGCGAACGTGGTGACGCAGGGTGGAAGCGTAGAGGCATACGACCTGGAGAGCAGCCTGCAAATGAACGCGTCGATGGGAATTCACTGCGACCGAATTCGCGGAAGCGTCAACGGGCAGACGGCGGGCGGAGAGATTCGGATGGGAAGAGTGGGCGGCTCCGCGGTGTGCGTTTCGGGAGGGGGGTCCATTTTCATCGAGAGTGTGGGCGGAGGAGCGCGGTGCGAAACGGCTGGCGGGGAGATCGTGGTGAAGGAAGCGGGCGGCCCTTTACTGCTATCGAATGTAAGCGGAAATATTGAAGTGGACCATGCGGCGTCGACGGTGGAAGCGCACACGGGCGAGGGAGTGATTGAGGTGAACCAGGCGGGCGGCGAGGTGATTGCCGACACGCGCGGCGGCTCCATCCAGATCGGCTCCGCGCGCGGGGCGCGATGCGAATCGGCGGCGGGCGCGATCCGGATTAAGAACGTGTCCGGTCCGCTGAATGTGCAGACGGTGATGGGGAGCATTCTGGCGGAGTTAATCGCGGGGGGACGCCTCCAGGACTCGCTGCTGAGCGCAAGCGCGGGTGACGTTACGGTTCTGATTCCATCTAAACTGGCGTTGTCGGTGACGGCGAGGAATGATTCGGGCGCCAACCCTAGAATCGACTCCGATTTCCCGGAAGTGCGCGCGAAGTCGTTCGGATTTAGCCATCCGCCCACCGTAGCGGAGGGGCAGATCAACGGCGGAGGCCCGGTGTTGCGCATCAACGTTGGGGCGGGCATCATATATTTGAGGAAGCTGAAGCAGTAGCCGGGAGCCAATAGCCAGAATGCGGTTTGCGATTGTGATTGGATTATGTGCCGTTGCGAGTTTTGCGCAAGTGCAACGGCTGGTTGTGGTGGGCGGAAGCTACCTCGGTGTGGGAATGCAGGAGGTGGCGGGCGATCACGGCGGCGTTGGGATTACGGTGGTGGAGCAGGATAGTCCGGCCGAAAAGGCGGGATTGAAAACGGGCGACGTGATTCTCCGCTACAACGGCCAGCGTGTGGAAGGCATTGAGCAGTTCGCGCGTATGGTGCGTGAAACGCCTGCCGGCCGCGAGGTCAAGATCGACATCACCCGCGGCGGCGCGCCGCAAACCTTGACGGTGCGCGTGGCGCAGCGGAAGCCTCAGAAGCTGGAATGGAGCGACGGCGCTCCGATGCCACAGACATTCCCGTTCGATATTCATCTTCCCGATGTACCGCGCACCTTCATGACGCTGCGCAGCGCGGCTTTGGGCGTGGAAGCGGAAGCGGTCGACGGGC
The DNA here is from genome assembly GCA_049521155.1 of Bryobacteraceae bacterium. Taxonomy (GTDB): domain Bacteria; phylum Acidobacteriota; class Terriglobia; order Bryobacterales; family Bryobacteraceae; genus Palsa-187. The sequence continues at coordinate 19,791 of JBEKPC010000043.1, read as the reverse complement.
AGTTGGCGCAGTATTTCGGCGTGAAAGAAGGCGTGCTGGTGCGCTCCGTCGTGAAGGGCTCGACTGCGGAGAAGGCCGGCATTCGGGCAGGCGATGTGATCACGAAGATCGACGAGGCACACGTGGCGAGTCCGGCCGATATCTCGGGCCAGTTGCGGACGCTAAGAGGCAAGTCAGCGGCGCTGCTGCTGATGCGCGACCATAAAGAGCTGACGGTCACCGTGACCATCGGCGACGACGACCCGGCGGGCCGGATCCAGATCACTCCGTTTGAAGTCCATCCGAAACCGCCGCAACAGCCTCAGCCTTAGCCTTGACCGGAACCGGCGGCACGGGCTTTGCCGATGGACGCGACGCGAATCATCAACTCGACTTCCATGCGAGGCACTCCCAGCGCGGCGGCGATATGATTGACATCCTCGCCCCGCCGCAGCATGCGCATGGCGTGAACCCGCTTACTGAGATTCAATCCGGCGCGGAGCGGCGCGGGCACGAACATCATGGCAGTCTCCTCCTCCGACACCGGTTCCGGTTCCACAAACCGTTGCGTGCTTTCCGCCTCATTGAGCCGGAACATAATTTCCTCGATATGCAGCCGGTAGCCGAGCGTCTGCTTGTGAATTTCCCGTTTCAGGGTTACGAACATCGCGAGCGTGAAAAACAATCCCGCCGCGATCAACAGATAAGGAAGCAACAAAAGCAATTTCATGTTAGTTGAGCGTCCGCAGTCTTTCCCGGCGGCTGATCACCTGATGGATCCGCACGCCAAAATTTCCTTCCACCACCACCACTTCGCCGCGCGCGATCACGCAGTTGTTGACGATGATCTCGACCGGTTCGTGAATGGAGCGGTTCAATTCGACGATGGAGCCGGTGGTCAACTTGAGAACATCCTTCAGCGCCACCTGTGCGCGGCCGAACGAGACACTGACCGGCAATTCGACATCGAGCAGCAATTCAAAGGTTTTAGAGTTAACGGGTCCATTGAATCCAGCCACGGGCGCCGCTTCCGCGATCTCCGCGCGGCTGGTGTCCGGCTGCGACGAGGCGACCAGGGCCATGACGAGCAGGGGCTCAAGTCCCATCGTGATGTCGGCGCTGGCGTTCCCAAACTGGATGTGCAGGACCGCCCACGCGGCGTCGATGACTGCGGTTGACGACTCCTCGCCCAGGGCGCAGACTGCTTCGCGGCCGAGGCGCGATCCCATGGTAGTCGCGATGCCGGCGAGGGCCTGGCTGATGGCTTCGAGATAAGTAGATTTCAGAATCGCAGCGTCATTTTCCTCAATGCCTGCCGCGCGGAGCAAATGACCTCCGATAGCGGTCCATCCGGTCTCCGCGGCGGCGATCCAGGCTGCGCCGGCAACCCCCGAGAAAGGTTGGCGCCATTGCAAAGCGGAATCGGCCGGAGGCATTTCAAAAACGGGCTCGATCTCGACCCGGGGCCGCTCCCCCGCCATGGTCTCGAAAACGGTCGCGAGCCGCGAGGAAAATTCGGCGAACAACCACTGGCGAATTTCGGCTGGAATATTCACAGCTTAGAGTCCACGCCCGGTGGGCCAGCGTTTTTCCATGTAAGAACGGAGGCGCAGGATGCCCTGAGATTTGAGTTGCGAGATGCGCGATTCATGCAGATGGACGATCTTCGAAATCTCACGCAGCGTGAGTTCCTCGTGATAATAGAGGCTAAGCACGTTTTTTTCGACATCCGGCATTTTCGAAATCGCCTCCGCCAGCAGCTTCTGTAGCTCGCTGCGTTCAAGCAGGCGAGAGGGCCAGTTTTCCTCATCGCCGGAAATGTATTTGAGCAGGTCGCGGCTGCCGTTGTTGTCGTCTTCGGGCGTTGCGGCTTCGAGGCTGCCCAGATTCAGGCCGCGGACGTCGATCAACCACTCGTGATATCCCTCAATGGTGATGCCGAGCTGGGCGGCGATCTCTTCTTCGGTCGGCGAGCGGTGCAATAACTGTTCGGCGCGGCAAATGGCCGCTTCAATCTGCTTGGAGCGCTTGCGCTGCTGGCGAGGGGCCCAATCCAGGCCGCGCAGACTATCGAGAATGGCGCCGCGAATCTTATATTCGGCGTACGTTTTCAGTTTGACGTTGTGCGTGGAATCGAAGCGGTCGATGGCCGCGATCAGCCCGACAATTCCGGTCGAGATCAAGTCGTCCAGGCTCACGCTTTCGGGCAACCGGTCGTGGATGCGGCGGGCGATCAGACGCACCTGCGGCAGATGTTCGAGGATCAGTTGCTCCCGCTCTTCCGCCGAGTGCATGCCCAATCCGTAGGCCTGAGCTTGATAAGGATTCGCCATCTTCTGATTCTTCTGTTCAATCGTCGTTTGTTCTTTTGTGCCTTGCTTCATGCCGTTGCTCCGCGCGTGCGAATGAGGTATTCCGCCCCGCGTACTTTATCTGCGATCAATTCCTTCGAGGCGGGTTCGAGGTCGTCGGGGATTTGCTGGCCGCCGGCCAGAAACGAGATGGGAAGCGACCGCCGTGCCGCTTCGCTGACCAATGCTCCATACCGATCCGTCTCGTCAAGCCGGGTAAACAGGAGCTTTTTCGGCTGGAAAATCTCGTATCGATCGACGACCCGCGAAAGATCCGCCGGCTTCATCGACGCCGAGAGCACCAGGTGCGTATCGATCTCCGGATGAGAAGCGATCAGCCGCGCCAGTTCCGCGCCGTCTTCCATTTCGGCCGCCGAAAGGCCTGGCGTATCGATGAACACCCAGTCCTTGCCGCGATGCTCTTCGAGCGCTTGCGCCAGAGCAACCGGAGTCTCGACAATATCGAAGCCGATGCCGAGAATCGCCGAGAGGGAGCGCATCTGCTCCGCCGCCGCGACGCGGTAAACATCGGCGGAAAGAATGTAGGCCGGCTTGCGCGAAGTGAGTCCGAATCGCGCGGCGAGCTTCGCCAGCGTGGTGGTTTTTCCCACGCCGGGAGGGCCTACCAGCGCGACTACTCCGCGTGTAGCTCCGCGCATTCCGAGCGTCGAATCGGTCTCGAAAAGATCCTCGAGAGGGGTCCCCGCGGCTACTCGTTCGGCCAGCGAAGCGTCCAGCTCGTTCTCGATCAGCAAGTCGTACAGCGCCGGATTTTCCGAGAGAATTTCGATCATCTGTTGCGGCGCCGCCGGCTTGCGTCCGCCGCGCAGCGTCTGCGCCAGGCGCTCCATCTCGCGCTTCAGGTCGGCCACATCCTGCGCCAGGCTTTCGGTCGCCGTTGGTTCGGGCTTCGCGATAACCTCCGTTTTCGGAGGCACGCCGAACACAACTTCATACGCGCCCAGATTCCTGGTCTCGACCGTCGAAGGGCGGGCGTTGATTAGCAACGCGTCCTCGCCCAGTTCCTTGTGGGCCATTTCCATAGCCGCTTCTACCGATCCCGAAAAATAACTTTTTAGTCTCATTGAATTAGCCCCATCGATACGACGCGGACGCCCGGCGGAATTTCGTTATGCGAAAGAATAGAGAGGTTCGGGACCTGCCCCTCGATCATCTGGCGCATGTAGAATCGCGCCGAAGAACTGGTCACCACCGCCATCAGAGAATCGCCCGTGCCGGCCGCCTTAATCACCTTGTCGAGAATCTCCCGGATTTTCGGCGGAGCCAGATTGATGTGGCTCGATTGCTCGTTGTATTCGATCGACCGCTCAATGGCCTGTTCGATCTGCGTATCGACAAAGAAGGCCGGCAGCTCGCCTGATGGGTTCAGATACGGCTTCACCAACATGCGCCGGATCGCTTGCCGCGCATACTCGGTGAGAAGAATCGGATTCTTCGTCATCGCCGCGGCCTCGCCCAGCGATTCCAGAATGGTAACCGCGTCCCGAATCGAAACTCGCTCCCGCAACATGTTTTGCAATACCTTCTGCACAGTCGCTAGAGGGAGCAATTTCGGAACCAGATCTTCCACAACTCGCGGATTCTCTTCGGTCACGCGGTCCAGAATATTCTTAGTGTCCTGACGCGAGAGCAACTCGTAGGCGTGCCGTTTGATCAACTCCGCTAAATGAGTACCGAGAACACTGACGGCATCAACCACGGTGTATCCCAGTGAGCGAGCATGGTCGGCTTTGTCCGATGGAATCCACAGCGCTTGGATTCCGAACGCCGGTTCTTTCGCTGCAATTCCAGCGAGTGGCGGAGCCGCGCCGCCAGGATGGATCGCCAGGTCGCAGTTCTGCATCATTTCAAAACGCGCGATCTCGGCTCCTTTCAGCAGCACGACATATTCGCCGGATTTCAATTGCAAGTTGTCAGTGACGCGGACCGGCGGCACCATATAGCCAAGGTCGGCAACCATTTGGCGGCGAATGCCGGAAATACGCCGCAGCAAAGGAGAATTTTGTGCGCCTTCAACCAGTTTCACCAAGCCGAGTCCAACTTCGATCGCCAATGGCTCCACTTTCAGCAGCGTTTCGAGATTATCGTTATTGGTGGCCGACGCACTCGGCCCGGCAGAGGGAACCGTGGCTTCTTCGAGTTGCAGTTTCTGATGCATTTTCCAGCCGAAAAATCCCACTCCGGAACCGAGAATCAGGAATGGGATTGTCGGCAATCCTGGAAATGCCGCCATGGCGACCAGCACGCCGCCCGCAAGCATTAACGGCTGCGGATTGCTGAACACCTGCTTCTTCATGTCTCCGCCGAGCTTGTTTTCCGAACTGGCACGGGTGACGATCAGGCCTCCCGAAACGGAAATCATGAGCGCCGGGATCACCGTGACTAGGCCGTCGCCGATGGTCAGAATGGTATAAGTTCCCAGCGCGCGCTTCAAATCCATCCCATGTTGGAACACGCCGATCATAAATCCCGCGACGATATTGATCGTCGTGATCATGATGCTGGCCACGGCGTCGCGCTGCGTGAAGCGGGTCGCTCCATCCATAGCGCCAAAAAATTCCGCCTCCGCCGCCAAATTTTTGCGCCTGGACCGCGCTTCATGCTCGTCAATCAACCCGGAGTTCAAATCGGAATCGATCGACATCTGTTTTCCCGGTAGAGCGTCCAAAGTGAAACGCGCCGTGACCTCGGAAATACGCACCGCGCCATGATTAATGACTACGTACTGAATCGCGATCATCACCAGGAAGATCACGATGCCGATAATGTAATTGCCACCCACCACAAAATTGCCAAACGCCTCAATCACTTGACCCGCGGCGCCCGCGCCACCATTTCCATGCATCAGGATCAAACGAGTCGCTGATATATTGAGTGCGAGCCGGAACAGCGTAAGCAGCAAGAGAGTTGTTGGGAATACGCTGAACTCCACGGGCTTGGTGATATACATAGAGACCAGCAGCACGATCACGGCGAGCGTGATGTTGGCGCTGATCAGAATGTCGAGCAAAAACGCCGGCATCGGCATAATCATTGCCATGACAATGCCAAGAACTGCCAAGGGCGCTGCGATCTCGCTTAGGTTCCCAAATCGGGAACCCTTCTTCGCGACAGCCCTCGGTTTCAATGCAACAACTTGCGATTTCGGCGCCGCGCCGCGCGCGGGTTTTTGTGCCGAAACGGGAGCGATTTTAGGAGCAGCGGCCATCTATCGCCCGAGTAGTGCATTTCATGAACCGGATCAGGTCGAAAAAATCACGGATTATTCCTGAAGGGGCAGATAGGGTCTAATATCAGATACCACTTGGGCACATCGTACAATCGTAAGATGGCCGCTACCGCCGAACCCGTTTATCACACTTCCGGATTCATCCGGCTAACGCGGCCGCAGCTTGTCGGTACGCTGGGCGGATTGCTGCTTGCGCTGCTGGTTTCCGCGCTCGATCAAACGGTGGTCGGAACAGCGGAGCCGCGCATTATTGCTAACCTTTCCGGGTTTGACCGCTATCCCTGGGTCGCGACTGCGTATATGCTCGCGATGACCGTCTCGGTTCCGATCTTCGCCAAGCTCTCCGATATCTACGGCCGAAAAGGATTCTTCCTTAGCGGGTTGATCACCTTCGTGGCCGCCTCGGCCTTCTGCGGAGCGTCCGGGGAACTTCCTTTGCCGATCGACGGCATGAATCAGTTGATTCTGTTCCGCGGCGTGCAAGGGATCGGCGCGGGAATCCTGTTTGGCTTGACCTTCACCATCGTCGGCGACATTTTTTCACCGGTCGAGCGTGGAAAATACCAGGGAATCTTCGCCGCCATGTGGGGGCTGGCGTCGATTTTCGGCCCCACTCTGGGCGGCTTTCTGACCGACCACTATTCATGGCGCTCAGTGTTTTACGTGAATCTACCGGTGGGCATCGTCGCCGCGATCGCCATCTGGCTGGAGTTTCCGTCCTTCCGCCCCCAGGGAGTGCGCCGAAAGGTCGACTTCGCCGGAGTGTTCACACTCACTTTGTGCCTGGTTCCGCTGCTGCTTGCGTTTACCTGGGTCACCGATTACGGCTGGACCTCCATCAGGGTCGAATCGCTGCTCGCGTTTTCAGCCGTGATGCTGGCTGTGTTCCTTTATGCCGAAACGAAAGCGTCTGAGCCGGTGATTCCTCTAGCATTGTTCCACAATCCGATCATCGCGATCTGCTCCGTAGCGGCATTTGTGCTGGGCATGGGAATGTTCGGCATCATCATTTATCTGCCATTGTTCATGCAGGGAGTGATGGGGGTGTCGGCAACGCAATCCGGCTCCCTGCTGACGCCGCTGATGATGGGCGCGGTGGTCGGGAGCATCGCCGCCGGGCAATATACGTCACGGACCGGACGATACAAACCTCTCGCGATGGCGGGATCGATCGCGATCGCCCTGGGCATGATCCTGTTCGCGGGTATGGGTGCGGATACCGTACGCAGCGAAGTGGTGCGAGCCATGATCATCGCCGGACTGGGGCTCGGCCTGATCCAACCTGTGTATACGCTGGCGGTGCAGAACACCGCTCCCCGCGAACATATGGGCGCGGCGACCGCGTCCACGCAATTCTTCCGCTCGATCGGCAGCACCATGGGCGTCGCGATTTTCGGCAGTGTGCTGCTGACCATTTATAAACGTGACTTCGCCAGCGGAGTACCGCACGGCACGCCGGCGATTGCCCTAAAGCCATTCAACAATCCGCTGTTGCTGGCGCAGATTCGCCCCCAGCTCGAAGCCAGATTCGGGAAGTACCCCGGCGGCCTGGAACTGCTCAAGCAATTGCTCGCAAACGTGCGCATCTCGCTGGTCCACGGCATTCACGCCATCTTTTTCGTAGGCGCGATCATCATGTGCGCAGCGGTCGTGCTGAACGCATGTCTGAAGGAAGTACGTCTGAAAGGCAAAATGACAGTGGAGCCGGAGATCGGATGAGCCGGTCGACCGTTACCCTTTCCGCGATCTGCGCGATCAGCTCGTCGCCGACGTTGCAGTATCAGCGCGATATCGCTCGCCCACCCCGTCCGCTCTGGCGCAGCCGATTCGGAACCGCTTAGCACGCGCCCCGCATCGAACACCGGAATTCCAATCCCGCTCAAAGCCAAAGGCGCATCGGCGATCACCGCGCGTGCTCCCAGCTCGCCGAGGCACGCTTCCATTTCCGTCGACCGCAGCCCCGGATTGACCGGCGCGCAAATTGCCACCGACGCCACGCCCGCAGCTCATTCAGAAACGCGGCTCTCTCCGCAGTAGCCATAACTTAGCCTCGGATTATATCGCCCGCCGCAAATACGCGATCAACGCCGCCGGATCGTCGGTAATAATCCCGTCGACCCCCGCCGCGATCAGCCGCTTCCAATCCTCGACCGTATTCGCCGTCCACGGAATCACCCGCAGCCCCGCCCGGTGAGCCTCGCGAACCTCTTCCTCCGTCACCAGAACATACTCCGGCGCAACGATGCTCGTCCCCGCTTCGCGCGCGATCCCGACAAAACTCCGCGCCGCGCCTTCCCACAGCGCCGCCAGCGTGATCTCCGGAGCCAGCCGCTTCATCCGGCCCAGAATCGCGAAGTCGAACGATTGGAAAATCACCCGAGCTGCCACCCCATGCTCGCGAATCACCGCCAGCACCATCTCCGCGAAATTCGCCGGCGTGTGCTCCGATACCTTGGCTTCGATATTGAAGAGGAAGGTCCCTTTTAGCGCCAGTACTTCGTGCAGCGTCGGCAGCCCGCTCTCAGCCGCCGTCAGCGTGCGAATAAAGGTGCCCGTCTTTAAATAAGGATCGTGCGAAACCACCACCACGTCATCGCGCGACACCACTACGTCCATCTCGATCGCATCGACGCCCACACCAATCGCGTACTCGAACGCAGCGATCGTATTTTCGGGGAGCATAGCACGCGCTCCGCGATGTCCGTGAACTTCAATCAAGTTAATTCTGCTGCCGTCTGAAATCGCACTGGCAGCAATCGCTGCACCGTCCGCACTTTTCGCAGCAGTGATTCGGACACGCGTCTTTCGTGCAGTGGACGCAAATCGCAGTCGATGGCTCGCCGCAGATGTTGCATGTGAAGGTTAGAATCTCTGTCATCTTGGATCACTCCGGCTGTGTTGTCTTCTTCTTCGCCGCGGCCGGCTTCGGAGGCGTCTGCTTCGATAGCATCCCCCGGCACCTCTGCGCTTCTTTATCGGCGATTTCGAACTCCTGCTCCTTGGTCACCGCCAGGTCCGATATGTATTGGCGCAGCTTGTCCCGATTGGCCGAATTCTCCGCCGCCACGCCCATCAATAAATCCCCCACCGCCGGATTCTGATAATTCCGCACGCCCTCCACCAGCGAATTCAACCGTAATTCCAAGGATTGCAACCGGAAATACGTGTCGAGCGCCAGCGTCAATCGCTCCGGCTGCTTCTCCAAAGCCTTCGCCGAATCACCCAGAAATCCCAACTCGTCCTCGGCTCCCTTCCACTGCGCGATATAAGCGTCCGGAGCCCCCTTTTGCACCCACTCCTTCGGCGTCAATTGATCCAGAATCGGTTTCAACCGCGCCGCCTGCGCCGAAAGCGCCGCAATCATCGGCGCCGTATCCCAAGGCGTCGCAACCCCAGTCTGCCCAAAAGCCGGGAGGACGAAAAAGGCGAGCAAAAAGAGCTTCATGCCAACGACCAGTCTCTCACAACAGCCGCCCAAATTCGTGCCCGCCCCGTCGTTTTGGAGGGTAGTGTTTGTGGATAGCGAACCCACATCGCTACCGAGCCGTGACCACAGGGAGCGGTGTCTTCGTACCTAGAACAGCAGCCGCTCCGGCATTGGAGAAAACGCCGGAGTAATCCCCGTCACCTTCCCCAGCCATTCGATTGCCCGCTTCGCCGTCACCCGAATTACCGTACTCGCGCTGCGATGCTTCGGCTCCGGAGCATTGCCATCTCCGCTCGGCACATTCGATCCCATAAAATGCCCCGGAGGAGGTGCCGGAGGCGCGGGTGGGGGCGCCTTTCCCGCATCGCCGGGGCCGGAGCCCGCTCCGCTCGACGATGAACCTCCCGCCGTTCCCAGCACTCCACGGCTCAGCCGGATAGACGCCACATTCTCCGCGTCCTGCACCGCCCGCATAAAATACTGCCAGAACTGGCTCTTATCCCACCCGTTCTGCGCAATCGGTACCGACCGCGAGACCTTCAGCGATTCCCCCGGCCCCAGCCGCTTCATATTTTCCGAAGGCAGCAGCGCGTGCCGCACCTCCACCAGTCCGTCTTCCACTTCGATTGTGGTCGCCTCGTCGTTATCGTCGACGGTTACGTCGAACGTGGTGCCGCGCACTGAAATTACCGCCGTCGGTGTCAGAATCCGGTTCGGATTCGGGACATTCCCGAAATGTTCGATATGTACCCGGATCCGCCCGACCAGAAGATCGATCAGATCTTTAACATTCCACGCGTTCTTGCGGAACACCAGGTGAGAATTTGGAAACACTTCGAACGTGCTGCCGTCTGATACTTGAAAGGTAGCGTGGCCGTCCGGTCCGGTGACGATCATTTCCTGCACCTTCACCGTGCCGCCATCCGTCAGGCCGTAAAGGATCGTATCTCTGAGTACCGAGACTTGGCCCGTCATCGTCAAAACCTTGGCGGCGTATTGGCCGGAATCTGAAGGAGGAGGAAATTGCCCCAGACACACTGCGCCCATGGCTGCCAAAAGCAGCGACAACTTGGCCGTAAGTGCGCGTCTCCGAACGGGCATAAATACACTCGTCGTATGGATTCCCAAAGGGGGAACCGCAACGAAATTTAGTCTAACACTAAAATTGCAAGCAAGTGTTCGGCCTAAGAGAAAATTTTGGAGCGGAATACACTAGAATCAGTAGTTTCTGAGGAAACCAGCCGATGATTGAGGGTACAATGGACAAGTTGAATGGATAAAAGCGCCACAGTACGTGTCCTGGCAGCCACACTCTGGCTGGCGCTCGGTCTCGACGCACAAACCCCGTCTACCGACGCTCCCAACTGGCGCCAGATCGGAAATGCCCTCATCGACCGTTCCCTGGCCGGCCTCGCCAGCGGCCCCGTCGACCGCGTCTGGTACTCCGCCGATGGTTCCCAGCTTCTGATCCGCACCCCCTCCGGCAGCGTTTTCGCGACCTCTGATTTTGAGGCCTGGCAGCCGGCCTCGGCCGTGGCTCCCGCGCCCGTCACCCGTTCCGGCGCTGGTTCTCTTCCCGAAGCCGACGCCGTCACCCGCTCCGGCCGTGCCAATTCCGCGCGTTTATATTCCTTCGCGAAATTCGTTTATAAATCGGATAATAACGGTGCAAGTTGGGATAATTTAACGTCATTTCGCAATCATTCGATCGTCGGCGAAGGCCTTCGCGATCTGGCCGTCTCGCCTTCGAATGAGGATGAGGCGGTTGTCGCCGATGCCTCCGGCGTCTTCCGCACTGTCGATGGAGGAAAATCCTGGAACGGCCTCAATCAGGGCCTGCCCAATCTTCCCGCCGCCCGCCTGCTGAGTCTCCCGTCCGGCGACCAGGGCGCGCGCCTCGGCCTGCGCGACCTCAGTACGGTCGAATGGCAGCCCGGACAGAAGCTAGCCTGGCTGCCGGCCGACAATTCCGATCAGGAGCGCGAATTGGGCCTGCGCCAAGCCTTGACGGCGATGCGCGGAATCAAGGTCACAGCCCTCGCGATCTCGGGAGAAGTGGTTTACCTCGGCACCGACGACGCGCAACTGCTGGTTTCGACCGACGCCGGCAAAAACTATCCGATCACCTACCTGTTCCCCGAAGGCGGCGCGGTGCAGCGTTTCTGGACCGACCCCACCGATCCTAGAATTGCCATCGCCGTCGTCGGCGTTCACGTTCTGCGCACCATCAACGGCGGCGCGAATTGGGACGATATGACCGGCAATCTCCCCAACGCGCCGCTGCACGGCGTCACTGCCGATCGATCGAGCGGCGCCGTCTACGTCGCGTCCGACCGCGGAGTCTTCTACGCCTCCTCCGATCTGGCTACTTTGAGCGGAGCCGTATCGTGGTCGCCCTTGTCCGGCCTTCCGCAAGCCCCGGCGGCGGACGTAAAGCTCGATGACGGAGCGAATCAGTTGTGGGCCGCGATCGATGGCTACGGCGTCTATTCCACGCTGGCCCCGCATCGTTTCCGCGATCCGCGTGTCGTCAGCACCGCGGATTTCGTGGCTCGCGCCGCGGCCCCCGGATCGCTGGTTACCGTGGCCGGCGCAAGCGTCAGCGCCGCCCAGGCCGGCAACCTGCCCATGGTCGTTCTCGCTTCGACAGAGACCGGATCGCAGATCCAGATCCCGTTTGAAGCGCTCGGCTCCAGTATTTCGCTGGCCGTTTCTTCCACCGGCGGCCAACGCACGCTTCCCTCGGTCCCCTTGGAAACCGCCGCCCCGGCAATTTTCGTCGCCCCCGACGGATCCCCCATGCTTCTCGACGCCGATACCGGAGTCATGTTGGACGCCATGACCCCCGCCCATTCCCGCGGCCATATTCAAATTCTCTCGACAGGCCTGGGCCGGGTCACACCAAATTGGCCCACCGGCTTGGCCGCACCCATCGAAAATCCCCCCAAAGTCGCCGCCCCCGTAGTCGCCTATCTCGACCGCCAGCCAGTCGAAGTAACCAAGGCAGTCCTCGCCCCCTACATCGGCTACTACCTGATAGAAATCGAAGTCCCCAAAATCGTCAACTACGGCCCGGCCGAATTATATTTAGAAGTAGGCGGCCAATCCAGCAACCGCGTGAGAGTGTACATCGAACCTTGAAATTCTCAGGTAGCCTAACTCCGTTTGAGGTACCCAGGAATTGGACGAATATGGACTTGGGGACACGCAAGCGGCCGCTCTCGAAGATCTCGGCAAGACCCTCCAGGAACGGAGATCTCCTCTCCGTTTGGATCCGTCTGAAATCCAAGCGGATCATCAACGGCTAGTAGGGCTGTCCCCCAGGACCGCAGCCGACGCCCGCGTCGGCTCCTGTTTCCCGGGAGATCGATACCATCGCGGACCGCCGAATCCCCGCCCATGTCATAGCCCCTGGCCAGGGGATTCTTCACCCACATCAACGCCGCGTAACCAATCACCGTCAACACTGTATTGCTAAACACAGCCGTGGAACCGCCATGCGTAAGCGCGGACATTCGCAAATAAACCGGCCAACCCGAGCCCGGCCCGGCCGTCATAGATCAAAGGAGCCCCATGTCACGAATCCGATTCGCTCTCCGCAGCCTCGCCAAAGCGCCCTTACTCAGCCTGGTCGTCATCCTGTCGCTCGGCCTCGGCATCGGCGTCAACACCGCCATCTTCTCCTTGCTCCACGAAGTGGTGCTGAGCGCACTGCCGGTCCCGCATCCCGAGCAGCTTGTCCTCCTCACCTCGCCCGGAAACCTCAAAAACGGAAGAACTGGAGACAACGACTCCGGCGGCATGGACTATATTTTTAACTGGCGGACCTTTCGGGAGCTAGAAAAACACGCGGAAGCCGCCACTGTGGTGAGCTTCCGCGCGTTTCCCAGCAACATTGCGTTCTCTCGCCAGACGGTCAGAGGAGAGATGATGCTGGTCTCCGGCGGCTATTTTTCGGTTCTCGGCGTCCAGCCCTTCGCCGGCCGTCTCATCGGTCCAGAGGACGACGTCCCAGGCGGCGGCAATCCGATCGCCGTGCTGGGATATCACTACTGGCGTGACGAACTCGGCGCCGACCCTGCTGTACTCAACCAGACCATCAAGATCAACGGCCAGCCTTTCACCATCGCCGGCATCGCTCCCGCCAACTTCACGGGCACGACGGTGGGAACGGACGCGAGCGTCTACCTGCCCATTTCTTTCAAGCCTCATCTTACCGAGGATTGGAACGGCACCGACAAGCTGGCCGACTACTGGATCTACCTGCTGGCCCGCTTGAAACCAGGCGTTACCATGCAGCAGGCGGAAGCCGCGCTGAACGGCCCCTATCGCGGAATTGTGGAGGAGATGGCGGCGTCGATCGACGGGAAGGTCGAGAAGACCCCTCGTTTCCGCGACCAGAAGTTGACATTGAAGGCTGGCCGTCAAGGCAACAGTGAGTTCCGAGAAGATTATCGCTCCGCGCTCAACATCCTGCTGCTGGCCACCGGCCTGGTGCTGCTCATCGCCATGGCGAACGCGGCGAATCTTCTGCTCGCCCGTTCCGTCGAGCGTCGAAAAGAGCTGGCCATTCGCGCCGCCATCGGCGCCAGCCGCTGGGAGTTGATGGCCCAGTTCCTCACTGAAGCTCTTCTCCTCGCAGTCGCTGGCGGAGTCGCGGGGATCGCCATCGCCATCCTGTCTCTCAAAATGCTCCTGGCCTCCTGGGGCGGAGATGCGAACTTTTTCAACACCGCCAGTCTGAACTGGACGGTGCTGTGGTTCAGCCTGGGCCTCTCGCTCGCGACCGGCATTTTGGTCGGACTCTATCCCGCCTGGGATGCGGCCCGTACCACCTTGGGGGCGACACTCAGCGATGAATCGGGTAAAGCCTCGTCCTCGCGCGGATCGGCGCGGCTGCGCAAGGCGCTGGTCTGCACCCAGCTCACCGTCTCGATCGTGCTCCTTGTTCCCACCGGACTGTTCCTCAAGAGCTTGGTCAACCTGTTGCAGGTGAATCTCGGAATTCGCACCGCGAATATCGTCGGCTTTCGCATCACCCCGCAGTGGAACGGTTACACCCCGGCGCAATCTCAAGCCATCTTCGAGCGAGCCGAAGCCGAACTGGCCGCCATTCCCGGAGTGCGCAGCGCCGTCGGTTCCTCCGTGCCGCTCATCGGCAACAGCAACTGGGGCACCAGCTTCAGCATGGAAGGCATGGCCGCCGGCGCTCAACGTCCCAATACGAAGTACGACGAAGTGGGTCCTGGATTTTTCGCGAAAGCCGGCATTCCCCTCATCGCTGGTCGCGATATCCAGGAAACGGACACGGCCACATCGCCGAAAATCGTGGTCGTGAATGAAACCTTGGTGCAGCAAGTCTTCAAAGGCGTCAACCCCATCGGCCATCGCATCGGCTTCGCCAAGGACGGGAATCTCGATACCGAGATCGTCGGCATCGTGAAGGACAGTCATTATTCGAGCGTCCGCCAGCAGCCTCCGCCCGTTTTCTACCGTCCCTGGCGTCAGGACGGCAAACTCGGAACGATCTCATTTTACGTGCGCTCGGATCTGCCTTCGCAACAGATCGTGCCCCAGATCCGCCAGGTGATGCGGTCGATTGACGCCGGCGTTCCTCTCGAAGACATGCGTTCGCTCGAAGAACAGGTGCACTTCAACATCAAGTCCGACGAGCTCATCATGCGCCTCGCGGCAGCTTTCGCCGCGCTCGCAACCACCCTCGCCATGCTCGGTTTATACGGAGTCATGGCATACAGCGTCGCCCGGCGCACACGCGAAATCGGCATCCGGATGGCGCTCGGCGCCCCTCCCGCCAAAATCCGCTCCATGGTGATGGGCGAGATGGTTTGGATTCTCACGCTCGGACTGGGCGTTGGCATCCCGCTGGCGCTCGCCGCAACCAAGGTCATCGAGAGCCGCCTCTTTGGCGTTCATGCGAAAGATCTCACTATCCTCGCGTCCGCGGCCTTGCTCCTTTCCGTCACCGCCGCTGCCGCCGCCTTCTGGCCCGCCCGCCGTGCCTCCCGAGTCGATCCGCTGGACGCTTTGCGAACCGAATAGCGGGGATACGCTATATTGAACTTTGATGCGGCTGTTCTTCGCCTCCATTCTCGCGCTCCCTTTTCTCGCGCAGACTAAACCGGAAAAACTCGCTCCCTATTACCCCACTCCGGAAACAATTGTCGAGAAAATGCTCCGCTTCGGTGAAGTTAAGCCGGGTGAAAAAGTTTACGACCTCGGATCCGGAGATGGACGCATCGTCATCATGGCTGCTAAAAAATTCAAGGCCAACGCCGTCGGTGTGGAGTTCGACGACAGCCTCTGGAAGCAGAGTTCGGAGCGCATCTCGAAGCTGGGGCTCACCGCTTCCGCGCGCATCATTCATGGCGATCTGATGCTCCAGGATTATTCAGACGCGGACCTGCTGACGGTCTATCTGCTGCCCGTGTCCAACGACAAGGTCACGCCGATCCTAGAAAAGCAATTGAAAAAGGGCACGCGCATTGTGGCCCACGACTTCGAATTTTCGGCGTGGAAACCCGAAAAAATCCAGGATATTGACGACGATGGCGATGGCCGCAGCCATCGTTTATTCTTGTATCGGCGCTAATTTATGGTTCCTTACCGGGGGCGGTTCGCCCTCCGCATCGCGCGCCTGGTGCTGTCGACAGCGTGTTTGTCTACTTACGCCCACGTCACAGGCTGGCGCCTCACTTGGGTCATCGCGCTCCTCGCCGCGTACCTGGTCTACGCCATCGGCGCGATGTTCGAGGTTCGATTCGATTCTACCTGGCGCACCAATATCGGGATGGTCGTCGACACCGCTTTTTTCGGATTCTGGACTTACCTCGCCCCCGGAGGCTGGACCGGCAGTACTCCCGCTGGTTGGCTTTCGGCGCTGGATACTTCTTATTTGTTTGTATCAGTTGTCTTGTTGCAGGAGGCGTCGCGGGTGGCTTTGGTGGCGCTGGTCGTGCTGGTCGACTCGCTCCTTTTTACCCCTCCCGAAGAGATGTCCCTGGTTTGGACTGCGCTTGGGATGGGGTCGGCTTCCATCGCTATCTCGTTCTATAAACGGTATGTTGATACCCGCATGTCGAATACTTTGCGGCACAACGTGATTATCCGCAGTCAGGCCCAAGGCGCGCGCGAAGCGGAGCGGGAGCGCATGGCTCATGATTTTCACGATGGGCCGCTGCAAAGCTTTATCAGTTTCCAGATGAGGTTGGAAATCATCAAGAAACTACTGGCCCGGGATGTGGTCGCCGCGACTGCTGAATTACTGCAATTGCAGGACTTATGCCGCACTCAGGTGGGCGAATTGCGCGGCTTTGTGCGCAGCATGCGGCCGGCCGAGGAAGGCGTCAGTTTGAGTGCGTCGTTAAGCCGAATGTGCGAACAGTTTCAAAGGGAAACGGGCATTTCCGCTGCCTTTTCAGCCGGTGATTTTCACGATCCCGCGGATACCGAAGTTTCGCTGGAACTGTTGCAAATAGTACGCGAAACGCTCAATAACATCTATAAACACTCCGGCGCGTCGCGGCTGGCTGTCTCGATCAATAAACGCGAGCAGAGGCTGGAAATTTCGGCGGAAGATAATGGCGGCGGATTCCCGTTCAGCGGCTCGTTTAGTCTGGAAGAATTGGAACTATTGAGGTTAGGTCCAGTCAGCATTAAGCGCCGCGTCAGAATGCTGGGTGGGGAAATGCAAATCGAATCGAAACCGGGCCAGGGCGCGAGCTTGCAGATCAGGATTCCGGTTTGAAGCGCATCCCACTCATTTTATTGCTACTTACCTCTTGCGGAAAATATGCGGAATTCAAGCTGCCGCCGCCAGACGCTGAAGGGCCGAAAGGGCCGTTCCATTGGGAAGCAGCGGTGCAACCTGTTCTTTCTTTTGGGGATTGGGATTCGGGCGATGTTTTGAATCCATCGGTGGTTCGGTTTCAGGACGAATATTTGAACTACTATTCGGGATATGACGGCCGCACTTGGAACACTGGGCTAGCGGTGTCAAGTGACGGAATCCATTGGACAAAACGCGGCAAGATTTTTGGACCCGATGCGGGAAACGGCTCCGCTTTAGTGCGTGGCGGAAAGATCTTTTATTGGTATCAAACTGGATCTCCGGTTCAGATTGCACTCGATGGCTCAATCGTCTTAAAAGCCGGTCCACGCGGAAGTTGGGATGAACTAGGGGTTGCTGATCCGTATGTGATTGAGCGCAATGGGGAACTCTATCTTTATTACCTTGGAATGGACAGGGCGAGGCGACAGAGGCTGGGAGTGGCTCGATCGCAGGATGGAAGGGTTTGGGAAAAGCTTATCTCTAATCCAATCATGGAGTTGGGTGAAGCTGGCGCTTTTGATGAGATGGGATTGGGAGAACCGGCCGTCTGGTCTTCCGGGGGCTGGTATTGGATGCTTTATACAGGGCGCGCACGGGGGGAAAAAAGGCGGATAGGTCTTGCAAAATCAACAGATGGGGTGCATTGGTCGCGTGAGTCCCTCTTGATAGAAGGCACTGAGGGTTGGGATAAGGAAGTGGTTTGCGATCCGACGGTCGAAGTTCTTCCCGATGGGGTTCGAGTGTGGTTTGGCGGAGGCGATGTGGCGCGTCCGGATCAGGGATTACATGGGCAAATTGGCGTGGGAATGCTTCGTTAAAGCGGCATAAGTTGCTAAAAAGAGCGTTGGAAGAGGGGTTAATCGACCATAATTTCGCCAAAAAAAAGAGCCGACGAGGGCGTCGGCTGCGGTCCGGGGGACCGCCCTACTGGGATTTTTTTAGGGACGGGAAATCAGGTTTAGCTGTTTTGTTTCGAGGGCGAGGAGGGCTTCCTTGGTTGGAAGGCCGCCGCCGAAGCCGGTTAGTTTTCCGTTTGCGCCGATTACGCGGTGGCAGGGGATTACGATTGGGATTGGATTTTGGCCGTTGGCTGCGCCGACCGCTCGCGAGGCTTTGGGATTTCCTACACGCTTGGCGAGTTCACCGTAGGAGATGGTTTCGCCGTAGGGGATGTCCTGGAGATTGCGCCACACGGTGCGTTGAAATTCTGTACCGTCCGGCGCTAGAGGCAAATCGAAATCGGCGCGCTTGCCGGCGAAATATTCGCGCAGTTGCTTCACGGCCTGGCCGACGGGGCCGCGTGAGGATTCCGTCCAGTCCGGGTCCGCGGTTCGCGCGCTGCCGTTTTTGGGAAATTCGATGCGCCGCACGGCTTGGTCGTCGCCGGCGATGAGCAAGGTTCCAATGGGTGTGTCGAGATAGGTGTAGTTCATAAAGGATGACTCCCGTTCCAGATGTACATTGCGGCGTAGGCCCGCCACGGGCGCCACGCTTCCGATTCCTTCGCGAAGCTTCGGAGGTATAAATCGCCGGCCGGGAACGCGTCCGGTTCGCCGATGCGCATGGCGATATATTGCGCGGTCCAGGGACCGATGCCGGGCAGCCTGGTGATGGCTTCCTCGAACGTTTCGAGACCGAGAGAAGCATCGAAGGAAACTTCGCCGCGCGCGACCGCCGAGGCCAGTTCGCGAATGGAATGGGCGCGTTGTTTGGTCAGTCCGATGAGCGAAAGGTCCGCGTCGGCCAGCGCTTCGGCTCCGGGAAAGATTCCCGCCTGGCTGAATCGCGCGACCAGACGGCCCGCCATGGTGGTGGCGCCCTTCACACTGACTTGCTGGCCGAGAATCGCCCGCACGGCGATTTCAAAACCGTCCCAGCATCCGGGCACGCGCATACCTGAGTGATCCTGGACCATCGCTTTGAGACGCGGATCGCGCCGCAGATGTTCATCGACATCGGCCGGATCGGCGCGCAGATCGAAGATGTTGCGCACTCGTTCCACGATGCGGAACAAGGCCGCAGGCTCCGGAAACTCGATGCTCAGCTCCAGGTGATGTTTCGCGAATACGGGCCGGACGGAGATGAATCCAGTCTTCCCATCGAGCGAAATCGTCCGGCGATATTCGTCGAGCGTAATCGTCTCGACTCCGGGGATCGCACGCATTCCGAGGAATCCGATAATGGACGCCCAGTTGTAGGGCGGGCGGTAGCCGAGGCGAAAAGTGTAAACGCCGGCCTCCGTTCCCTTTCGTTCACGCGCGGTCGACTTGCGCAGATCGCCAGGCGTGCGGCCGTAGAGCTTTTGAAACGTGGCGTTGAAGCGGCGGATGCTTCCGAATCCGGACGCCATGGCCACTTGCGTCATGGGCAGTTCCGTCTCATCGATCAACTTCTTCGCGAAGTGTACGCGGCGCGTTTGCGCGACGGCGACCGGGGTGGCTCCCAGGTGCTGGAGAAACATTCTGCGCAAGTGACGCGCGCCGAGACCCAAACGCTCCGCCAGATTATCGACACTGGTCTCGTCGAGCGCTCCTTCAGAGATCAATTTCAATCCGCGCGATACGCTGACGGATGTTCCGAGCCATGCAGGCGTACCCGGCGACGTCTCCGGACGGCAGCGGAGACAGGGACGAAAGCCAGCCTCAGCAGCAGCGGCGGCGGACGGGAAATAGAGAATATTCGAAGGCTTTGGCGAGGGCGCGGGACAAATGGGCCGGCAGTAAATCCGCGTGGAAGTGACGCCGATGAAGAAACGTCCGTCGAAGCGGGCGTCGCGAGCCAGACGGGCGCGGTCGCAAACTGCATGGGTGAGTTCCACTGCTCAATTATGCGGCAGGGCGTGGAAGAAGACTAGCCGTTTTCGGACATCATTACAATTCCAGTTTTCCGCGGTACGTCATTTCTTTCACCGCGAATTTGCACTTCACTTCGACGG
>JBEKPC010000042.1:0-39117 GCA_049521155.1 Bryobacteraceae bacterium | reverse complement strand
CCACCGTGATCGTCAGCCCTTTAGTGCGGGCCAGGGAACGAAGCGCAAACTTCAGATCTTTACCCATAGAATCCTCTTATCTAATCTATATCTTCGTCAACAAATCGGCCAGCCGGTTGCCTTGCCTTCACTACATTGACGAACGGCCGGACTGGAATTCGACAAATCGTTCCAAAAAATTTTGCGTCTTCCGCCGTTCAGATGTGACGACCGATTAATCTATATCTTCTGCCAGATCTTCTGCCAGCAAATCGGCCAGCCGGTCGAGCCGCTTTTCCCACGTGGAGCGCCGGTCAGCCAGCCATTTCTGCGCCACTGAAAATCCCGCCGGTTCCAGCCGGCAAGTGCGCACCCGGCCGGACTTTTCCGTTTGCACCAGCCCGCTTTCCTCCAACACCTGCAAATGCTGAACCACCGCCGCCAGAGTGATTTCAAGCGGCTCCGCCAATCGCGAAACCGAAATGGGACCGTGGCCAAGTTTCTCCAGAATCGCCCGGCGGGTAGGATCGCCGAGTGCGTGAAACACATCGCCGACGCTGGGGTTCTTTCTATGCACTAGCGCAAAAGTTCCTGCGCCAGGCGTTCCAACAGCGTGTGCCATCCCGCTTCGCGCATCGCAGGACCGCCGGAGCCTTCGAAAAACGCCCCCTGATGGGTGAACACCAGGTCCGTGCCCGATTCCGATGGTAGGAGTTCAACCGTAACCAGAGTAGCCGAGATGCAATTCTCGCCGAGCATCATCGAAGAAGCGAATACGATGCGGCGATTGGGGACAATGTTCTGAAAAATGGTGTCATTCGTGATCGTCATTCCCTTGATAGGAGAGTCATTCAGGTAGCGAATACACGTGTTTTCCTTACCTCCCACGCGAAAGTCCAGCTCAAAATGCTCGACTTCGTTCCCCTCGCGATCGACAAACCAACGTCGTTTTTTAACCGGATCGGCGAAAGCGGCGAATACGCGTTCCGGAGAGCAGGGGTAGCTGCGTTCAACGACAAATGTGCTGTGAAGGACAGATTGGTCTTCCATGATGTTCCTTTTTTAGATGGTTAAGTCTATGCTTAAGTATCCGTCAAGCCGAGATGATTGTCAAGTAAATACTTAAGTAATTTTCAGAACCTTACCGCCAACGAATTGCCGCGCGCTCGCCTGGGAAGTATCGATATGGTTACTGGCCCACTGCCGCAAGCCGCGGCTTGTAGCGCACCACATGAATGCTTTTCTCACGGCTACGCGCGCGGGCGATATCGTAGGAACTTTGCATTCGCATGAGAGTATCCATATCGATGCCGAACGCCTTCTCGAAGCGTAGCGCCATGTCGCCCGACAGGTCGGACTTCGCGTTTAAAAAAGTGGAGAGAGTGGGACGGGATACGTTCAGAATCTTCGCGGCGTCCGTCACGGAAAGGCCGTGAGCCTCGATAATTTCGGTCCGCAGAAAGCGGCCAGGGTGAACGGGACTTAGCATCCGCATGGCTTCTCCTTAATGATAATCCTCATAATCTACGTCCGATATTTCGCCGTCCAGGATCTGAAACGTCAGGCGCCAGTTGCGCGTAACGGGAAGGCTCCAGACTCCCTTGCGGTCGTCGGTAAGCGTGTGGGCTTTCCAGAGTGGAAAAACGCGCAGTTTTTCCGGATCCGGCATGTCCTGGAGGAATGTCAGCATTGCACGCAACTTGACCACGGCATCAGGAGGCAGGCCCTTCGCGCTGTCCTCCAAATAAAGCCTTTTCAGGCCCTTATGGAGGAAGTTCCGTATTCTCGCTATTTTCAGTGTAGCCCGTCGCCTTACACACGTCAACCAGGTACCAGTACAAATTCGCGATTTGGCGTCTTGTCCCCCGCATCGATTCCTGACAAAACAATGACATGCGTATCGCGATCCTCGGAGCCTTCCTGGCGCTTACTCTTTCCGCGCAGACGATTTCTGTCGCTCAGCTTGAATTGTGGAACGACCAACCCGGGAAAACGTTGGCTCAACTTTGGGGCGCGGCCGCGCAGAATCCTAAGTCTGCCGAAGCCCGTATGAACGTGAGTTACGCGCTCCTTTCGATGAACCGTTTACAGCAGGCCGAATGGGCGGCGCGCGAAGCGGTTACGCTCGATCCGGCCAATCCCCAGGCGCAACTGATCCTCGGCTGGACCCTGGCGCGGGAGTATCGCTACACCATCGAAGCTCTCGACGATCTGCGCCGCGCTGCCCGCGCCTATCCCGTCGCGCATCTTGGCGCGGCGGACGTGTTGGCGCATCAAGGGTCGATTGCCGAAGCGCGCGCCGAGGTCGAAGCGTATCTGGCCACTGGCGCCGCGGATTACCATACCGCCGCCGAGAACTGGCTGAAGCGGCTATCCAATTAAAGGTGGGTTTGCAGTAAACTGAATCTTCCGTTAAAAGAGGATTCAACATGCGCCGCATACTATCTCCACTCACCTTTGCGATTCTCGTTTTGGCCCCCGTGCATGCCGACGAAGTCCTGTATCAGAAACCGCCCAAGGAAGTTCTCGACATCCTGAACGCGCCCGCTACGCCCACGCTGGCCGTCAATCCCACCAAGACCTACGCGTCTCTGTCCGTGGCCGCCCGCTATCCTTCGATCGCCGAAGTGGCGGAGCCGATGCTGCGCCTCGCCGGCATGCGCATCGATCCGCGAACCAACGGATTGCACCTCGCTCCGAACAGTTTGTCGATTGAGCTGGTCAAGCTCCCCGAAGGTACCAAGTTGAAGCTCGCCTTGCCGCCGAATGCGCAGGCAGGCCCTCTGCGCTGGTCGCCCGATGGAAAGCAGTTCGCGTTCTCGAACACCGTGGCCAATGGAATCGAGCTCTGGCTGGGCGACCCCGTCTCGGGTAAAGTTCGCAAAATCGCCGGCGTGAAGTTGAACGCCGTACTGGGCGATCCCATCGACTGGCTGCCCGATAACAAAACAATTATCGTGAAAACAGTTCCCACCGG
This sequence comes from Bryobacteraceae bacterium, assembly GCA_049521155.1. Taxonomy (GTDB): domain Bacteria; phylum Acidobacteriota; class Terriglobia; order Bryobacterales; family Bryobacteraceae; genus Palsa-187. The sequence continues at coordinate 36,161 of JBEKPC010000042.1, read as the reverse complement.
ACGTGCCCCCGCGCCCTCTGAACCGCGTGTTCCGAAAGGTCCGCACGTGCAGGAGAGCGATGGCGCGGCCGGCGGCGTCGCCACTTATGAGGACCTGCTTCAGAATCCTCACGACGAGGAACTTTACGAATATTACGCCACTGCTCAGCTCGCCTCCATCGATACGGCCAACGGGAAAGTCACGCCGCTCGGCAAGCCCGCCATCTTCGAAGGCGTCACTCTGTCTACCGACGGCAAGTATATGATGATCACCCGCGAGCACCGGCCGTTCTCCTATCTGCACCCCGCCCGCGAATTCCCCAAGGAAATCGAGATCTGGAACCAGTCCGGCGCTCTGGTTCACAAAGTAGCCAGCGTACCGACTCCGAAAAACGTTGCGCGTGGCGGAGGCGTGCCGCCCGGACCCCGCCAGTTCCGCTGGATGCCGAATGAGCCCGCCGCACTCCTTTATGTCGAAGCGCTCGATGGCGGCAATCCCAAGGAAAAAGTGCCCAACCGCGATCGCGTCGTTGCTCTGCGCGCTCCCTTCAACGGCGAGCCGGCCGAGATCGTCAAGACTCAGGAACGTTTCTCGGGAATTCAATTCGGCAAGGATTTCGCCCTCGTCGAAGATTCCGCGCGCCTCACTCGCATCGTGCGAACCTTCAAAATCGATCCCAAAAATCCCAGCGCCGAAGCGAAACTCATCTGGAGCCGCAATTCGCAGGATCGTTATAAGGATCCCGGCCGTCCCGTCTCTTCGGTCGGCGGTGGTGGACGCGGCGGTGGCGGCGGGCGCGGCGGCGATGGCGGAGGCCACCTGGTGCAGTCCGGAGATTCGATTCTGCTCGAAGGCGAAGGCGCTTCTCCCACCGGCGACCATCCGTTTCTTGCCCGCTTCAACCTGAACACGCTCGCCTCTGAAAAAATTTTCCAATCCTCTCCCGACGTTTTTGAAACCGTGGACGCCGTGCTCGACGACTCCGGCTCGAAATTCATCACCCGCCGCGAAAGCCCATCGGAGCCGCCCAATTACTATCTGCATAACGGCGCGAAAGTCACCGCGCTGACCTCCTTCAAGGATCCATCGCCGCAGCTCCGCCGCATCACCAAGCAGCTTGTCACCTATAAACGCGCCGACGGCGTCCCGCTCTCCATGGAGCTCTATCTGCCGCCCGATTACAAGCCCGGCACCAAGCTTCCCGCTGTGATGTGGGCCTATCCGCGCGAGTTCAACGACGCCGATACCGCCGGCCAGATTCAAGGTTCCACCAAGCGCTTCACCACCATCACCGGATACTCTGAGCTGTTCTTCCTGCTCGAAGGCTACGCCGTAATGGAGAACGCCGCCATGCCCGTCGTCGGCACCATCGACGTCGTCAACAACACGTACGTCGAGCAGATCGTCGCCGACGCCAAAGCCGCTATCGACAAGGCCGCCGAGATGGGCGTAGTCGATCCCAACCGTGTGGGCGTGGGCGGGCACAGCTATGGAGCTTTCATGACCGCCAACCTTCTGGCACATTGCGACCTCTTCCGCGCCGGAATCGCCGAAAGCGGAGCCTACAACCGCACCCTGACTCCCTTTGGATTCCAGAGTGAGGAGCGCAGCATCTGGGAGGCTCGCGACACTTACCTGAATATGTCGCCTTTCTTATTTGCCGATAAAATCAAGGACCCCATTCTCCTGATCCATGGCGAAGCCGACGATAATTCCGGCACCTTCCCCATCCAGAGCGACCGCATGTATCAGGCCATCCGCGGCAATAAAGGAACCGTCCGTCTGGTCTTCCTGCCCGATGAAGCCCATGGCTATCGCGCCAAGGAAACCATCGAACATCTCCTGTGGGAGAAATTCCAGTGGTTCGATAAATACGTAAAGAATCCCACCACTCCCAAGCTGGCGTCGAAGGTCGGCGCTGTCGAATAATGCGTGTTTTGCTCTTGCTGGCCGTCGCCTGTGCAGCGTACGCGCAGGATCTGGCCGCACTCCGTCAAACCGCCGAAAAAACTTCCGCCCAATGGGAGGCGCTGGCTAAGGGATTGGAGCCTCGGATCGCCCGTCTGCTCCCCTGCGATCCCACCTCCCGTGCCGCCGTGGAGGAGGTCAGCCACGCCTCCGACGCCCGTCTGGCAGCGCTTTCCGCCTACGTGAAGGCCGAGGCCGCGCAAGCCAAAAACAACACCGATGCGGCCAAGGGAGTCCTCGCAGCCCAGGCCGCGCTCGGGGGCGGATGGAATGCCGAGCGTGTCGAGGCCGATCAGCAGCGCGCCGACATCGAAACGCAAGTCTCCGACCTGAAGGAGAGCATGCGCAAGCGTGGCTCGCTCGCCGGCGCGGAGCAAGTGTTGATTGAGCTAGCCAACATGGTCAAGGAACGCGCCGCGAAAGCGGAGGAGCAGGGCAGCCGCAAGGATCTGATCAATACCTTGCTGGGCGATCTGGTGGTCGCCAGCCAGGTTCGCCAGACCGCCCTCGAGAACCAGGTCGCCTCGCTCGAAGTCGAGACCGCCCGTTGGATTTCATACTATACTGCCCGTCTCTCCCGCTCCGTAACCGAGTGCGCCATCATCAACGCGGGCGCCGTGAATAAGAAAAAGCCATGACCACGCGCGCGTTGCTTTTTTTAATCGCGATCCTCTGTCTGGCCCAGCATTCGCGCGACGATTACCATAATGCCTACCGCACTGCCTACCAAGCATGGCGCGCAGCCGACCCCCAACTGGAACATGACGCCGCCGCCGGAGGCCCTCCCGTCGCCCAGCGCGCAGATCGCATGGCAGCCGAAGCGGCAAAATCCGCATCCGCCCGCAAAGCCATGCTGGAAGCAGCGGCCCAGGACCAGGCCCAACAGGTCGCTTGGCTCGAAAATTCCACGCCGCACCCGGACTCGCCGGCGGGATCTACTAAATTCGCCGCTCAATTCGTCACCGCCGAAACCGCCTCCGTAACCCGCACCATCGATACTTTTTCAACCGACCCCGATAAAGGCATCCAGCAGCTTCGGCAAGCCCTGGCGCGGGAGCGCGTCGCCCTCGAAGCCCTGAGCCAGGCAATCGCGGAGCGCCGCAAATCGGCCGATGCCGAAACCTCTGCCGCGCAGGCCATTGAAGATGCCCGCGCCAAAGCGCTCGATCAATCGCGAGCCATGCTCCAAGGCGCCGAGGACGCGCTCCCGGAATCTGCTCGCGAAGCCGCCGCCTGGGCTGAATATTATCGCAAGCTCGGCGAAGGAGCGCAGGGCGCTGCCACTCCGATCACGGTGTTGCAACCCGGCGTGCCCCCTGCCATCGTCAACGATCCGGCACTCGCGCCGCCCACCATCACGCCGGTTCCTCTGGCGCGCTACGTCGGCGCCTGGACCTATCCGCAATCGAAAGGCCTCTACCACGGCGCACAGCCGGAATTTATGGACGTGCTGGTGCTGGAAGAAAACGGTCAAGTCAAAGGCACCCTTTTCGGACGCTTCAAACTCCCTCCCGGCAGCTCCGGAGATCCCATCCTGCGCTTCGATTTCTCCGGCCCTTTGCAGCCCACCCGCAATCAGGTGTTCAATCTCGTCACATCCGACGGCGCAAAAGGCACCATCGAACTGATCCCCGGCTCCGCCTTCAATCTTCTGGAAGTAAATTTTCAGACCGAGCCCAAACCGGGCAAAGTCCGCCAGGCCGACGTCGTTTTGGTCAAGAAATAGCCCCTAAGGATTCACCTGCGACGGGTATCGCACCACTGTGAAGCTGCTCAGCGTTAATGTGTCGCTCGTCGACGCCGACATCTGCCCCACGAACGAGATTGTCAAATTCAGCGACGTGCTCACGCTCACGGACCCTAGTGCCGGGGCGAACGCCAGAACGCTTCCCCAGCTCTGCCCGCTCCACGCTTCCGTCCCCGCCCCGACCGCGAAGTCCAGACTTCCCGCGAACCCCGTATCCGCCGCCGAGGCCGTCCGCGAAAGGACCGGAGTGCCTCCAAACGCCACCGCCGGCGTGAATCCCGTCGTCGTTCCCTGATGCGTGAACGTGTAAAAGACTGCGATCCGGTCTCCCGCGAACAACAGGCCCGCCGGAAGCGTGCAAGTGCCCAGCGTCGTCGAGGTCGTGCTCGATGTCGCGTTCCCTCCGGTGCTACAAACCACCTGCGGAGAAGTCAGGTATCCCAGCGGATTGTTCGGATTCCCATACCGGTAACTCGCCACGAGAACATCGCCCGTCTGCGGCGTCGAAGCCAGCACAAAGGTAATCGTGGAACCGCTGATCACATAATCGAGCACCGAATCCATCCGCAGTCCGTTCAGAAACAACTGCAAACTGGTCGAAGGCGACGGCGTGGCCATCAGCGTGAAAATCGTATTCACTCCGTTGATCAGGCCCATGGGAGTTTCGCTGTCGGAATACTGCGGCAGCACCCCTCCGCCTCCTCCGCACGGCCCGGAGTTGCCGTCCACCATCACGCAATCGCCCGGATTCCCCGTCGCGCTGCTGATCTGTCCGGACGAGTTGATCACCGCCGCCGTCCCCAGCGTAAATCCGATCCCTTTTTGCGGCAGGTTCGCCAGTGCATTGGCCAACCCCACCACGTCGCTGATCTGCACCGGGGAAGTCGTAATCGGCGCCGATCCTCCGCCTCCATTCCCCCCCACCACCGTGCCCGTGGTCACCAGCACGTCCGCCACGGTCAACGGCACGGAGCTTGGCGGCACCGCCCAAAACTGGCTGAACTGAAACACGCCCTGGCTGTTGTAAGTGACCGAATAATTCGCGCCCGCCGACGCGGTGGTGGTAGGAACCAGTTGCACGTTCAGCACGCCGTTCACAATCGGCAGCTTCACTTGCGCCGTAGCGATGTTCGACGAATCGCCGGCTGTAAACGCATTCCAACTGATAAAAATCTCGCCATTAAAGCGCATTCCATCCGCGCGATAGAGAATATCCTGGATCGTCGTTAAAGCCGGCTGCGACCACATCATCGTAGCCGCCGCCAAGAACATCGCCGATCGTCTGAAACTGAGCATCCGCCGTGCCTCCAAGCAAGCCCAGGATAGGCACGCACCTCTCCTCACGGATGCCGCTGAAACCGTCAACTATCGGATTCCAAATGAAAACCCGCCCAAAAAAAACAAGTTTCCGCGTGCTGGTGGGGCGGCGCCATGCGCTGCCAGCAACAGAGCCGCGACCGCAGGGAGCGGAGTCTTCCTAGGATGTTTTCGAGAGTGTCGCCGAGCCCTAGCGCTGCGCCGCCGACCGCGTACTATCAGCCCCGCCCCGCTTCACCACGTCCACCGTAATCTGCGATGGGTACTCCCGCGAATGATGGACCTGATTATGCGCCACCACTCCCACCGTCTCGTCATAGTTATTCCCGCCGGTGTTCATATTGCGGTCGAACCGTGGGAAATTGCTGCTCGATACCTCGATCCGGATGCTATGTCCGGCCGCGAAATAGTTGCTGGTGGTCATCGGCTGAAGAGTCACTTTGTAAACCTTCCCCTTCTCCATAAAAGCGATCGGTTTGTCGTATCCGTTGCGATAACGCACCCTCTGAATCGTCTCATCCAGATTGTAGGCCGGACCGTTCGGCGCCACATCGATAATTTTCACCGTAAAATCAGTGTCTTTTACATCTGATGACACATAAAGAGTCACGTCGATCGGCCCGCTCACCTCCGTCCCTTCCTTGAAAGGCTCGGTCGTGTAGACCAGAACATCCGGCCGTTCTTCCATCTTGCGTTGATCGAAAGCGCCGCCTGTAACCGCGTTGCCGGTGCAGCAGACATTCCCTCCGTAAGACGAAACCGGCTCCCGCGGATCGTAAATAAACCCGTCCGCTTTATCGACATTGGGAGGACCACCCGCGAGCGTCCCATCCCCATTCAGCGTGTTGGCTTTCCCCGCGCTCGAAAGATAGAAAGTCTTCGGCGTCGCCCCCTGCGGAGGCCATGTATCGGACGTCTCCCATTTATTCGAGCCCATCACGTAATATTTCACTTTGGGCATTTTTTCCAGGATATGGTTATCCTCGCCCTTCAGGAAATGGTCGAACCAGGCGTATTGCAGCTCGCCATAATCGAGGCGCGCGTCGCCCATGCTGCGCTCGCCCACCACCGTATCTTCCGTCGCACGCGTGTAGGAGCAATGCAGCGTCGGCGCGATCACCGCGTACTGCTGATTGGCGATATCGGGCCGCGCATGCTGCCGCGTCGAATTGTAGGCTGCCAGATTCGGGCCAACTGAAACGTCATACCACGACATGAACCAGAATCCCGGCACATTGATCGGATGATCCTCATGCCACAATCCGCCTTTGTACCAGGCCGGATCGTTCGGAGCCCTTTGGATCATCGCCCCGCCCGTATCGACCGGCATCTTGTCGGCGAAAATTCCATGCGGCCCATCGACCGCTTTGATAATGTCCATCTCCGGCAGATAGCGCAGCGCCTTCGCCCAATCGACCGGCGGCAATTGCTGCGCCAGATCGAACGCTTTCGATGCGCGGATCAGATCTTCCTGCGAAGTATTCGGCGGGAACATCGGCCGGATCTGATTCTGCTCGCCTGAAATCCAAGCGATGAACAGCATCTGCACCGCTCCGCCGCGATACCAGTTTCCCTGCTCATAGTAAGGACCAACCTTGCCCACGCCGGCCCCAAACCCTTGCGGGATCATCGCCGCGTAAGAAGGAACGCCCTGCCCCGCGACGCCCATCTGCCATTCCGCCGTCGAGGAGCACCCGATGGTCCCCACCTTCCCGTTGGACCACGACTGCGAAGACATCCAATTAAATTCATCGACGCCATCGGTAAGAGGCGGCCCGAGAATGTCGTAATTTCCTTCCGAGAAGAAGTGTCCGCGCTCATTCATTTCGACGTAAACATAACCGCGCTTCACCGCTTCCAGCTCCGCCCTCATATCGCGAGGCGCGCCGGTGCGCACATCCCAATAATTAAAGTTGTAAGGCGTGCGCACAAAAATCGTGCCATAGCGTTTAGAAGCGTCTTTCGGACGATAGACATCCGCAGCCATCCGCTTGCCGTCGCGCATGGTGACCATCACCTTGCGATTAATAATAGCGATCGACTCCAGCTCCGCCTCGGTAGCATTCCGAGCCTCCCGGACCTTCGTCAAATCCGGCCCCCCGCCGCGCCCCTGCGCAGGAACCCGAGGAGCGAAAGTAAGGGCAGCACAGCCCACAAGCAAAGCAACACCAAAAAATCGAAAACTTCGCATCTTGCTAGTGTACTGCGTTGTGAGACCAATGAAGGAAGTCGCCTCGGCAAGACCGGTCATTCCCGTCCGTGCGCTGGCCACATCTCGAAGCGCAACCAGGAGCGCCTCATCGGAATCGTCGGCCGCGGCCGTCAGATATTTTGCCGCATAGCCAGGCCTGTTTTTAAGATCGTTTAGGAGGTCTTCGTTGAAGCTTGGCAAGATGGCATGTGGATAGCCGAATGGCACTGAAATTGTGGCCATTTAAGGCTCCTTAGAGCTTCACTTATAGTCGATTATGGCGCTTTATGGATCACTTCCACGCCCAAATAGGGGCGCAGAGCGTCCGGGACTACCACGCTGCCGTCTTTCTGTTGGTAGTTTTCGATGATCGCCAACCAGGTGCGGCCGACTGCCAAACCGCTGCCGTTCAGGGTGTGGACGAAACCGCCGCCCTTTTTCTTGATGCCGGCCCGGCGGGCTTGAAATGCCTCGAAGTTGGAGCAGGAAGAGATTTCTTTATAATCATTTAGGCCGGGCAACCACACTTCGATGTCGTAGGTTTTAGCGGAGCTGAAACCCATGTCGCCGGTACTTAAAACAACGGTTCGGAACGGCAAACCGAGGCGCACCAGGATATCCTCGGCATCGTGCGTCAGTGCGTCAAGTTCTTGATAACTAACGTCGGGATGCGCAAATTTCACCAACTCGACTTTTTGAAACTGATGCTGCCGGATAATTCCGCGGACGTCGCGGCCGTAGGAGCCTGCTTCGCTGCGGAAACATGGCGTATACGCGCAGAGTTGGATTGTCTTTTCAACATCAATCGTTTCATCGCGATAGAGATTCGTCACCGGCACTTCGGCGGTGGGCGCAAGGTAATAATCGGTGTCCTTGATTTTGAAGAGGTCGGCTTCAAATTTGGGGAGTTGGCCAGTACCGTACAGGCTCGTCGAATTAATCAGGAATGGCGGCAAAACCTCTGTGTATCCATGCTGTTGCGTGTGCACATCGAGCATGAAATTGATCAGTGCGCGCTCGAGTTTCGCACCCAGTCCCCAGTAAACCGCAAAACGGGCGCCAGTGACTTTCGCGGCGCGCTCAAAATCGAGAATGCCTAATTCCGGCCCCAAATCCCAATGGGCCTTTGGAGTGAAATCAAACTGCGGAGGCGCACCAGCGCGGCGGACTTCTACGTTATCTTCCGCGGACTTACCGGTGGGAACCGATTCATGAGGAACGTTGGGGACGCCGGCCAGGAGCTCGCGGAACTTCTCATCGAGCGACTTGGCTTGTTCATCGAATGCCGCGGCTTTCCCGTCCAGTTCGCGATTGGCTAGCTGGCGCGCCGAAGTGTCCTCGCCGGCACGCTTCAACTTGCCGATTTCCTGCGATTCGGCCTTGATTTGAGCTTTCAGTTGTTCGGATTGCGTGACGGCGGCGCGGCGTTCCGCATCGAGTTTGCGAAACGCTTCAACGTCTAATTCGAATCCACGGTCGGCTAGACGGGCTGCGGTTGCATCCAGGTTTTTTCGAAAAGCAGAAAGATCATGCATTAGCGATTTGCGATGTCTACCCAGGCTTGGCCTACGGGCAGGCCGGTATAGTCGGCGCGGGGGCGGATCAGGCGGTTGTTGTGATATTGCTCCAACACGTGGGCGGTCCAGCCGGACATGCGGCTGACGGCGAAGATGGGAGTGAAAATGTCGATCGGAATGCCGAGCGAATAGTAGGTGGACGCGGAATAGAAGTCGACGTTCGCGTTCAGGCCTTTGGCTTCCTTCACATATTTTTCGATTTGCTTGGAGGTTTCGTAGAGATCGATGTGGCCGGTGCGCTTGCCGATTTCTTCGGACAACTGGGCCAGATGCACGGCGCGAGGGTCTGTGGTTTTGTAGACGCGATGGCCGAAGGCCGGGATCTTGATTTTATTGGCCAGGCGGTATTTTACATTCTCGATGGCTTTGTCGGCGGTGCCGGCTTCGAGCAACATCTTGATGGCGTCTTCATTCGCGCCGCCGTGGAGTGGTCCTTTTAAGGCGCCGATGCCAGCGGTTACGGCGGAATAGATGTCGGAGAGCGTTGCGGCGACCACGCGGGCGGCGAAGGTGGACGCGTTCAGTTCGTGATCGGCGTGGAGGGTGAGAGCGATGTCGAAGGCTCGCTCCATGACTTCGTCGGGTTTATTGCCGGTGAGGGTGTAGAGGAAATTCGCGGCGAAGCCGAGAGAGGGGTCGCCGGGGACCACTTCCTTACCGTTGCGCAGACGATCGAAGGTGGTGACGATGGTCGCGGTTTGGGACATCAGCTTGACGGCTTTAGTGGCGTTCGCCTCCGGCGACATGTCCTTTGCTTGAGGATCGTAGAGCGAGAGCATGGAGACGGCGGTACGCAGCACGTCCATGGGGGCAGACTTGCCCACTTGCTTCAAAAAAGCTGTGACTTCAGAGGGGATCGCGCGATGGGCGACCAGCTCTTTTTTCAGCTCGTCGAGCTCAGCCTGCTTGGGCAGGACTCCGCGCCAGAGCAGAAAGACGACTTCCTCAAATGTGGCCTTTTCGGCCAGCGTGTGGATGTTGAATCCACGATAACTCAGGATGCCCGCATCGCCATCGATGTAACAAATCTGCGACTCGGCAGCAATAATTCCTTCAAGACCAGCCCCTGTAACCGCCATGTTTTCTGTGTTCGCTCCCTGGTGAAAACTCGAAATCACATTCTAACAGGGTGAGGAAGGAGCGGGGGCCTGCCGAATGGTTTATTTTGTGCGTCGGCGCGGCTGAAAATGTCTATTAAGACACCGCTCCCTGTGGTCACGGCTCGGTAGCGATGCGGAAGGGTCGGGCGTTTTCATTGCTATCGGTGCGGCAACTGGGCACTCCAAAGACACGTCGACGCGGCACGCGTGGAGGCATGCGCGCCACAAAGGGGGGCGGGGTTGCACCCAAAAGGCGTATTTGGGCATCCAACAACAGGTAACATATAGGTAAATTTGGATGATAGGGAATATTTTGCTTCTAATGGTGGGACTGATAGCGGCTACGCCGGAGTGGGAGCGGGCCAACAATTTCTATCAGCGAACGGAGTATAAAGAATCGCTGGCGGTGCTGGAGAGCGTTCATTCTAAAGACGCGGCTACCCTTCAGCTTACCGGGCAGAATTTCTATATGCTGGGTGAGTATAAGAAGGCGTCGGAGGCGCTTGAAAAGGCTGTTGCCTTAGATCCGAATAACGCCAAGCTGGTTTATTGGCTGGGAAGGGTTTATGGACGACGGGCGGAAACGGCGAATCCATTTCAAGCGCCCGGACTGGCTTCGAAGACCAGGCAGATGTTCGAGAGGGCAGTGCAGCTTGACCCTACCAATAAGGACGCGCTGGGCGATTTGCTCGATTATTATCTCGAAGCCCCTGGATTCCTGGGCGGAGGCATCCACAAGGCGGAGGCGCTGGCGCAGATGATCCTCCAGCAGGACCAAGCCGAGGGACACTATGCTGAGGGCGTCGTGGCCGACAAGAAAAAAGAGTTCGACACGGCGGAGGAGCAGTTCAGGCGCGCGGCGGAACTGGCTCCGCGGCAGGTGGGGCGAATTCTGGTGCTGGCGAGATATCTGGCCAATCACGGACGGGTGAAGGAAAGCGACGCACTATTTGAAAAAGCAGCGCGGATGTCTCCGGATAGCCCTCGGGTGATGTTTGACCGGGCGGCGGCCTATATCAATGAAAAGCGCGATCTGAATGTTGCGCGGCAATTGCTGGAGCGTTATCTGAAATCTCCGCTGACGCCTGACGATCCTCCACGGGAACGGGCCGAGGCGCTACTCGAAAAGCTCGGATCGTGATGCAGTTTTTCCCGCACCTGGAAGCATTGCGGTCGAGCGTCGCGGCGCTGCGAGCGAACAAGGTCCGGTCCTTCCTTACCGCGCTCGGGTTGGTGATCGGGAACGCGAGCGTGATTCTGGTGGTGACGATTTCGCTGACGAGCCGGGATTATATTCTCAATGCAATTCAGATGGTGGGGTCGAACCTGATCATCGCCAACTACGAAGCCGGCAATAACAGCGCCACGGCGGCGACGGCAGCGGACTACGTGAAGACCAGCGATGTAGAAGAGGTCCGGCGGCAACTGGGGCCGAGGATTGTCGCTGCAACGGGCGTGATGAACAGCCTGGACCGGATGCGCGTGGAAGGCCGCGAAGAAGACATCGCGATTCTGGGATCGGATCAATATTATCCGATGGTGCGGAACCTAGTGCTGCTGACGGGGCGATTTTTCGACGGGACCGAGGTGCAGCAGCGCGCGCATGTGGCGATGCCGACGGAGAAACTGGCGCGGCGGTTGTTCGGGAGCCAATCGGCGTCAATCGGGCAGACGGTGAAGCTGCATGGGCTGCCGTTTACGATCATCGGGACGTTCAAGGAGCGTGTATCGACGTTTGGAGCGACGGAACTCTCGGGCGATAACATTCTGATTCCGATTACGGTGCTGAAGGACTTCACGCAGATTGAGCGCATCGATCCGCTGTATGTAGAAGTTCGGAATCAAGCGGGCGTGGAGCAGGCGACGAAGATGGTGCAGAATATTCTGGAGAGCCGGCATCGCGCGGGGGCGCATTACAGCGTGATGAACCTGAACGCGATTCTGGACACGGCTCGGCAGATTGCGGAGATTCTGGACGTGGTACTGATTATTGTTTCGGCAATTGCGCTGGTGATCTCGGGGATCGGGATCATGAACATCATGCTGGTGACGGTGACGGAGCGGACGCGCGAAATCGGATTGCGGATGGCGGTGGGCGCGGCACGGCGGGATATTCTGGAACAGTTTTTGGCGGAGGCGGTGCTGATCAGCATGGCGGGCGGAGTGGCGGGGATTTTGATCGGGGTGGCGATTCCGTTGAGTGTGCGGTTGTTTACCGACGAGTTCGCGATTCCGATTTCTCCGCTATCGATTGCGGTGGCGTTCACAGTGTCGTTAGGGGTGGGGCTGGTGTTCGGGTTGCTGCCGGCGAGCCGGGCTTCGAGGCTGAATCCTACTGAAGCGCTGCGGTACGAGTAGTTCGGCGCTCTCGAAAGGTTCGCGAAGAAACCGCTCTTTAGGGGTCGGGAAGAGCTATTGCTGGCAGCGCATGGCGCCGCCCCACGGATGGTTCGGGCGGGGCAGGCGTCGACACTCTCGAAAACACCGCTAGGCTCGCGCTGTTCCCGTGCCAGGCGTCCGGCCTCTCGCCCGGATGGACCGATTGGCAATCGGTCCGCAGGTTGGCAACCTGCCCCACAACGGACCATGGTTTTCATTGCTATCGGTGCGGCTATTTGCGCATTCAAAACACGACGAGTGGCGACGCGGCACGCCGGGGAGGGAAAGAAGCGGAGTGTTGGTGGGCGGGGCTGCGGTTTCGATAGACTTGGGGCAGTATGAAATTTACGGGACTTTTTTTGTTTTTTGTGGTTCTTGCGGGGGCGGAAACCCGGACGTTGACGCTGCGGCAGGCGCTGGAGATTGCGGTGGCACAGAATCCTGATGTGGTGCTGGCGCGATGGGATCAGCAGAAGGCGCGCGACCAGATTTTGATTGCCAAGGATCCGTTCTATCCCAAGGTTTATGGCGGCAGCGGGCTGGCCTATAGCCCCGGATATGCGACCACCATCGACGGGAATCCTCCCTCCGTATTTGAGGCGCGCACGGACATGACGCTATTCGACCGGGCCCAAACCTACAAGGTGGCGGAGGCGAAAGAGGGATTGCGAGGAAGCGGCTTCGACGTGACCCGGCGGCAGGAAGAGGCAGTTTATCGCGTGGCATCTTTATTTCTTGATGCGGAACAGGCGGCGCATAGTCTGGAATCGGCGGGGAAACAGGTGGAGAATCTGGCGAAGGTGAAGGAGTTAGTCGATGCGCGCGTAGCCGAGGGGCGCGAACTGACGATCGAATCGAAGAGAGCCGATCTGAATGTGTTGCGGGCGAAGAACAGCGTCGACAAGCTGACGGTGAATCTGATTGAGGCGGAGACGATGCTGGCGCAGGTGCTAGGGATGGGTCCGGACGACCGGGTGCGCGCGGCGGCGGAGGAGCGGGCGGCGATGGCGATTCCCATATCAGAAGATGCGTCGATCGAAGAAGCGCTGGAGCATAGCCCGGAGCTGCGGCGCCTGGAATCCGACATGGAAATGAAGACGCTGGAGATCAAGAGTTACCATGCGGCTCGGCTGCCGAAGGTGAATGTGATTGCGCAGGACAATATATTCGCCAAGTACAATTACACGGACATCAACTTTGCGTTCCATACCAACAATCCGGTGTTAGGCGCGTCGATTACCATTCCACTGCTGGTGGGACGCACGGCGCGGGCATACGCTTCGCAGGCGGAAGCGGATGTGGCGAAGCTGCGAGTGGAAGTGGCGCGCACGCGGTCCCGCATCACGGCTGATTTGCGGCGCGCGTATCAGGAAGTGAAGAGCGCGGAGAGTTCGCGCAAGCTGGCATTGGCGGATCTCGACTTGACGCGCGAGGATTTGGACGTTCGTCTGGCGCAGTACGAAGAGGGCAAGCTTCCGAGGGCGACGGTAGAGGCGCTGCGGGCGACGGAGAATGAAAAATTTCTGGCGTATTATGTTTCGCAGCAGGCGGAGGAACGGGCTCGGCTCAATGTGCTTCGTCTGACGGGGACGCTGCTGGCGGCGCTGAAGTAGAGACGCCGGCGCTTTGAAAGGTCGCCATCTCGCGGTAGAGGTTCACGGCCGCTTCGAGGAGTCCGATACCGAGGGCGGCTCCGGTGCCTTCGCCGAGGCGCATGTCTAAGGACAGGAGCGGGCGGGCGTTGAGGAATTTGAGCATTTTGCGATGGCCTTTTTCAGCCGAGCAGTGCGAGAAGACTGCGTAATCGAGGGATGCTGGCGCGATGGCACGGGCGAGGATGGCGGCGGCGCCGGTGATGAATCCGTCGAGCATGACGAGATGGCGGCGTGAGGCTGCGCCGAGGATCAGGCCGGTGAGCGCGGCGATTTCGAAGCCGCCTAGCGCGGCCAGAACGCTGATGGGATCTGTGGCGCTAGGTTGGTGGAGGGTGAGCGCGCGGCGAATCACTTCCACTTTTCGCGCTACGCCGGCGTCGTCGAGTCCGGTGCCTCGGCCGGTGATTTGCTTGGGATCGAGGCCGGAAAATGCGCTGAATAGCGCGGCGGCCGAGGTGGTGTTGCCAATGCCCATCTCGCCTGCGCCGAGGATTTCGGCGTGCGCGGCGTAGGAGAATCCGGTGTGGAGGGCCTGCTCCGCTTCGGCGCGGGTCATGGCGGGCTCGCGGGAGAAATTGCGAGTGGGATGGCCGACGCCCATATCGACAATGACGGGCTCGATTCCGCCGTGCCGGCATAATACGTTGATGGCGGCGCCGCCGGAACGAAAATTCGCGACCATCTGGCGGGTGACTTCAGAAGGATAGGGGCTGACGCGTTCTTCGACCACGCCGTGATCGGCACAGAAGACGATGATGGCTTTGCGGCCGATTTGCGGCATCGCGGTCGATTGGATCAGGCCGAGTTGGAGCGCCAGTTCTTCGAGCCGTCCCAAACTTCCTGGCGGCTTGGTGAGCGAATCGAGGCGTGCGCGGATCTGCATTTCGAGACCGGCGTTGGCGATGGGGTGAATCTCAAAGTTCATAAATCTGGCGGCTGGCGAAGAGGACGAGAATGAAAATTTCGAGGAATTGCTCGGTCGCGCCGAGGCAATCGCCGTTGACGCCGCCGATACGTTTATAGAAATAGGCTCGCGCGGCGCGGAGGATCAGATAGGCGCCAAGCAGGATCAGGAGGCCGGGACGCCAGCCGAGGAGCATCGACGCGATGATGCCTTGGGCGATGGCGATCAGTGCTCCGGTGGTGGTGAGGGACGAGGAAAAGGCGAGGCCGAGTCCTTCGCCGGAGGGTCGGGAAAGCCAGGCGAGGGCGACCATCGCGGTGCGGGGAACGGATTGCGCGATGATGCACACGATGAGAATTTTCGGCACGGGGACATGCTGCAATGCCTGCCAACGGGCAACGATGCTGAGAATGACGGCGACGGCTCCATAGGTCCCGATGCGGCTGTCTTTGAGGATCGCGAGCATTTTTTCGGGGGTGCGGCCGGCGCGCATGGCGTCGGCGACATCGGCCAGGCCGTCTTCATGCAGGACGCCGGAGACCAGGGTCCAGAAGGCAACGGTGATGAGGGCGGCGAGCGAGGCGGGCAACACGAAATTCGCGGCGAGGAAGAGACCCGCGCCGGCGGCACCGAGAATCGCGCCGACCAGAGGGAAGAAGATCGCGGCGCGGCCAGGGCGTACGGCTCCGCCGTTTGCGGGAATGATCGTCAAGAAGGAAACGGCTGCGAAAAAGGTCCGCATCATTTGACTCGCAAAGGCTGCCCGAAGACCATCCAATAAACTTCGTGTGCGATGGCTGCGATGCGCTGATTCAGGATCCCCGCGCGATCTCGGAATTCGCGGGCTATGGCGTTGTCGGGCACGATTCCAGCGCCGACTTCGTTGGTAACGAAGATCAGGGTTCCGGCGGAGGCTTGAGAGGCGGCGAGGAGCGTGCGGGTTTCGAGGTCGACATTCTTATCGGCGAACATGAGGTTCGAAAGCCACAGAGTTAGACAGTCTACCAGTATGACGTCGTGAGGGTGAGCGACGGCGGCGGCGAGGTCGAGGGGTTCTTCGATGGTGATGAATTCCGCGCCGCGCTCGGCTCGATGGCGGTCGATGCGGGTGGTCATTTCCTTATCGAAAGGCTGCGCGGTGGCGACGAAAGCGCGGGTACCGTCGATCGCGCGGGCCTTTTCCAAAGCATAGCGGCTCTTGCCGCTGCGGGCGCCGCCGCCGATGAGGATTACAGCCACAGGCTCCGCCGTTTCGAGCGTAGCAGCCATATGAAAAAAGGTCCGCCAGCGAGCGCTGTGACGACTCCTACAGGGATTTCGGTGGGTGCGATGACGGTTCTCGAAAGAGTATCGCAGACCGCCAGGAACGCCGCGCCGAGCAGGAACGAACACGGCATTAACATGCGATGATCCGCGCCCAGTTTCAAACGGAGGGCGTGGGGAACGATTAATCCGACGAATCCAATGGGGCCGGTTAACGAGGTGACGATGCCGGTGAGAAACGATCCGGCAACATACCCCAGTACGGTATAGGTGGTGGTCGAGAGGCCGCGCGACGATGCCCACTCTTCGCCTACGGCGAGTAAATTCCACTGGCGCGAACGGGCGATGACCAGGGCGCAGACGGGAACGACGGCCACGGCGAGCCAGGCGAGCGTCGAGTATTCGACGGCGTCCAAACCGCCCATGAGCCATCGTGAAATCGCGAAGGATTGCGAAAATGACGCCAAATTGTGTAAAAAAAGCACGATGGCGAGGGAAATACTGTTCATGGTTACGCCCGCGAGCAGCAATGTGAAGGAGGAAAGACGGCGGCCTTCGAAGGCGATCCAGAGGACGATCAGCAAGGCTGCGCCTGCGCCGGCGAGCGATAGTAATCCGATGAAGGGCAATCCGAAACAGATGCCGATGACCGCGCCGACCGAGCCGCCGCTGGAAATCCCCAAGGTGTAGGGCTCGGCCAAAGGATCCCGCAGGAGGCACTGGAACAGGACTCCGGTGAGGGAGAGCGCGGCTCCGGCGAGGAGAGCGAGGAGCACTCGGGGCAGGCGGGCGTAGAAAAAAATTTCGTGGTCGGGCGAGATTCCGGCTAGCGCGCGGCGCAGTTCGATGTGGGAGCTGCCGATCAGCGGCGCGGCGATCGCGACGGCGATGAGGATGGCGATGGAGATCCAGAGACTACGCGTCATATGTTAACCAGCCGTCGCGCAGCGTTGCATGGACGCCGAATACATGATCTATCACGGGGGGTGAAAGGGCATCTTCGGGACGTCCTTGCGCGGCGATTCTGCCGGCATCCAGAACGATCGTGTAATCGGAATATCGAAGGGCAAGGTTCAGATCGTGCGTCACCGCGACGACGAGCATTCGCTTCGCGAGCCCGGCCAACAGGTGGTACATCGCGAGCTGATGCTTCAAGTCGAGAAAGGTGGTCGGCTCATCGAGCAGCAGCGTTTCCGGCTCCTGCGCCAGCGCCGAGGCGAGAATCACGCGCTGTTTCTCGCCGCCCGAAAGGGTACGAAAATCGCGCGCCGCGAAGGCATGGGTGTCGGTGGTGGACATGGCTCGCGCGACGGCCGCGTGATCCTCCTGCGATTCGAACCAGCCATCGGCGTAGGGCGCGCGACCCATAAACACGACCTGTTCGGCGGTGAACGGAAATTCCAGCTTCATGGACTGCGGCAGGAACGCGACCTTGCGGGAGAATTCGAGCCTGCGCCAGCGGCGAATCTCCACACCACGATATAGGCACTCGCCTTTATAAGGATGCCGCAAGCCGGCGAGAATGCCCAGCAGCGTCGACTTGCCCGCTCCGTTCGGCCCTGCAATGGTCACGAATCCGGAAGGCGGCAATTCGAATGCGGCGTTGTGCAGACCGTAGGAAAACGACAACGCCGCTGCGTGGAAGCTCACGGCTTCAGCCCCGGATGCAGCATTTCCGCGAACGCCTTAGCCGCGTCGATGACGCGAGGGCCCGGCACCACGAACATATCCGACGCCACCGCGAACACGTGATGCTGCTTCACCGCCGCCAGATTCGGAACACGGTTCCAGAGCGCGATCACATTGCGCTTGTGCTCTTCAGTGACGCCGGCGGTGTCCGACATATCGCCCATATCGACGATCACTTCAGGATTGCGCGCCATCACTTCTTCAAGTGACACGCCTGGATAGCCGGCCAGCGCATCGCGAAACACATTCTCCCCGCCCGCGATCTCGATCACTTCATTCAGATACGAGGCTCGGCCCGCCACCACCAGTCCGTCGAGACGGTTCGGCGAGCGGCCGATGACGAACATCATACGGGCGCGCGGCAGACTCGATACACGCGTGCGAACCTTGGCCAGACCATCGTGAATCGAGTCGCTCAACTGCGCCGCCTGATGCTCCGTGCCGGTAGCCGCACCGACCTGCTGCATCGATTTATAGATCCCGGCGAGATTCTCCTGATTGATTTCGAGGACACGCAATTTGAGTGCCCCGAGCTTATCGGCAAGATGAACGGGATTGGTTTGCACAATCACCAGATCCGGCAACAGCGATGCTATCGCTTCCAGATTCGGGGACGTGTAATCGCCGATTTTCGGCTTCAATTGAGCTTCAGGAGGATAGCGGCAGTAGCGCGTGACGCCGACGACACGATCGCCCAGGCCCAAGGCGTAGAGCAGTTCGGTGATGCTGGGCGCGGTCGAGACAATTCTCTGCGGCGCTGCGGCGGGAAGCGCCGCAGCCAACAGAAAAATCGCGAAAGCGCGCCAAGTGATCACCACGTAATGCGCAAGCCTCCGGTCTCGGTTCGCGAAAGCGCGGAGTAGCCTAGCGCTTCCTGATAATCCTCATTCAGCGCGTTCTGGACGCGGATGAACGGCGCCAGATGTTTGGTAGCCTGATAGGACCCGTCCGCGAACAGAGACTGATAGCCCGGATTCCGGTTGACGCCGAACACGAAGTCCTCGTCCAGCCGCACGCCGATGATTCGGGCGCCTACAATCAAGGTCCAGCGCTTGGGCGTCAAGTTTAGCGAAACCGAGCCTGAGTTCAGAGGCTGCCGCTGGAGCTGCTCCCCGATTTCACTGGGTGTGAAGGAATTTGTGACCTTCGTATACAGCTTGGTGTAAGCGCCGCGCACGGTCATATAGGGAGTAATTTTGTAGCTGGCGGAGGCTTCCGCTCCGCGAGCCCAGCTCTGATCGACATTCTCCCACGTGTTCGGGTTCACGGCCGAATCGTACTCGATCAGGTTGTGGAAGGAGTTGCGAAACACCGAAAGCTCAGTACGAAAGCGGCGTGACATCCAATCGTGCGAGAGGCCCGCTTCGTAACTGTCGGTCACCTCCGGCTTCAAGTTGGGATTGCCGACGTAGTATCCTCCCTGGGCGAAGTTCTCAAGCAGCGACGGCTCCAGGATTCCCCGCGAAGCACTGAAGCGCAAAAACGTTTCAGTGGGCAGGCGGAAGGTGACGGCTCCGCGAGGCGCGAATTCGCTGCCGAACGCGCTGCTCTGCTGATAGCGCGCGCTAGCGGTGAGATAGATACGCGGAGTGAGCGCATATTGGTCGCTGATGAACAGACCGTTGTCAGAGCGCGAAACGTTGTCGCCGAGAATATTGCCGGCCTGGCGTTCATACTCATAGCCGAACACCAGCGCGCCGCCGGGGTGCGTCCAGGTGCCCTGATACTGCACGTTGGTGCGATCGGTCACGGCGAGATCGTTATAGTCGAACGGGAAATACGTATAGGTGCTGAGCGAGGTTCCCGGCGGAGCCACGGTGGTGGACGGGGACACGAGGCCGACCAGATAGGTAAACGGAACCGGACCCGGCACCGTGCGGGTGAGAGCCGCGATCGTGATGGTGTCGTTGGGGTTCGAATTGTCGATATCGGTGGTGCTGTTGCGGTGGTATCCGAAAATTACTTTCTGCGTGAAGTGCTTGCCGCGCGCGTCGTCGAGGCGCACGCTGAGGCCGGAATCGCGGACGGTTTCGAAGGCGGAAGTGTCGGTGAGGCCGTAATACACTTGGCCGGGAACACCGATATAGGAATCGAATTCGCGATAAACGGCGCGTAGAATCGTGTTGTCGGAAAAATGATAGCCGATGTTCGCGGTGCCGGTAGTGATGCGATAAGCGTCATTTTCGAACTCGCCAGTGGAACGAAACTGATCGGCGGTGAAGGCGTAATCGATGCGCTTGGCGAGGCCTCCGTCGATGGTGCCGGACCAGTGGTCGGTGGAAAAGGAGCCGCGCTCATAAAGGATCGAGCCATGCGGAACTTGCGATTCGACGTCGCCATGCTGCGTGAATAGCTGGATCACGGCGCTGGACGCCTCCGCGCCATAAAGAGCGCTCTCCGGTCCGCGCACGACTTCGACGCGATCAAGCCCGGTGGAGGTGAGATGCGCGAAATCCATATTGCCGCCGGGATCGGTGATGGGAATGCCATCGAGCAGCACCATCGCCGAACTGCTGTCCCCTCCACGCGCGGACACGTTGGTGAGCCCACCGTTGCGGCCCGTCTGCACCACCACAAGGCCGGGCACGTCGCGTAGCAGGTCCTCGACAAAGGGAAACTGGCGGTTGGCGAAATCGGTTGAGGTAAAGACGGTTGCTGCGACGCCCGCATCTTCCATCGCCACCGGCGCTCCCTCCGCGGTGACGAGCACACGGTCGCTGATGGGTGCGAGCGCGAGCGTGATCTCGATGTCCTTCCCATCTGTTAACGGGACCGCTTTCGGTGCAAAGCCGGACTTGTCGATGGTGGCCACGCAGGCCTTCTGGAACTCGAAATGCCCGCGTGAGTCGGTGATGGATGTTTCCGTGCCGCAGGCGATTTTCGCGCCTTCGACCGGGCGGCCGGCGGGGTCCAGGACCACGCCGCGCACAATTGACAGCAATAGAAATAGGACAGCAGTTAACATGAGACGTTCTCCCTCGAGACGGTCTATTTGTTCAAGATCGTCAAGGAACCGGTCTCCTGACTCACGGCTTGGCGACTACATGGATTTTGTCTTCCCGCTTGCGCAGTGACTCAATCCTGCCAGATTGCGTGCCGATTACAGTTGCGGGGCAGTGGCGGACTTTCACCGCCTTCCCGAGCATCCCTCGACGTACACTGTCAGGGTAGGTTTGATGGGCGGCCAATGTCAACCCCGTTTTGTTATCCTGACTCGCAGCATGCGTAAATGGCCGGCGCTTCTCGCACTTCTCTCTTTATTTCCCGCCGTTTTCGGTCAAGGCCGAAACTATGGACGATCGATGGTGATTACGAAACAAGGAATCGCCGCGACCAGCCAGACCTTGGCTTCCCAGGCTGCTGTGCAGATTCTGGCGCGAGGCGGATCGGCCGTGGACGCAGCGATCGCGGCGAACGCGGTGCTCGGACTGATGGAGCCGATGATGGACGGCGTGGGCGGCGATGTGTTCGCGATGTATTGGGATGCGAAGACCGGAAAGCTGACCGGCTTGAATGGCTCCGGACCAGCGCCCCGCGGGCTGTCGCCGAAGTTTCTTACTGAAAAAGGCGTGAAGACAATGCCCACGGCGGGAATTCACAGCGTGACTGTGCCAGGCGCTGTCGACGGTTGGTGGAAGATGCACCAGCGCTTCGGGAAGCTGCCGTGGAAGGACCTTTTTCAGCCGGCGATTGCTTACGCCGAAGAGGGTTTCCCGGTCGGCGAGGTAATTGTAGAAGCGTGGTCCTCGGTTGCGACGGTGAAAAAGTTGAAGGTGCACGAGGAATCGGAGCGGCTGTTCCTGCCGAATGGAAAACCGCCGGTGGAGGGAGATCTTTTTCGCAATCCGGGTCTGGGGCACGCCTACCGGTTGATTGCCGAAAAGGGTCCCGATGCGTTTTATAAAGGCGAGATCGCGGCGGCGATTTTGAAGACCTCGCAGAAGCTGGGTGGGACGATGACGGCGGAGGATCTGGCGTCGTTTTCCGCGGAGTTCGTGCAGCCGATTTCGACGGACTATCGAGGCTGGCGGGTGTATGAACTGCCTCCCAACGGCCAGGGCATGGCTGCGCTCGAAATGCTGAACATCATGGAGACATCGCCCGCTTCGGCGTTCGGACCGCTGAGTCCGGCGGAGATGCATACGCGCATCGAGGCGATGAAACTGGCGTACTCCGATCTGCGCCGCTATGATGCCGATCCGCGCACCTACGACGTTCCTTTGAACATATTGCTCTCGAAAGAATATGCCCGCAAGCGCGCGGCGCTGATCGATCCGGCGAAGGCGAATTGCGATGTTCCCGCTGGCCAGCCGATCGCGAGCGATACGACGTACCTTACCGTTGTGGATAAAGAAGGCAACGTGGTGAGCTGGATTCAAAGTGTGTCCTCGTTGTTCGGTTCAGGCGTTACGGTGGAAGGGATGGGATTCGCGCTGCAAAATCGTGGCGCGAATTTCACGCTGGATCCGAAACATCCGAATGTACTGGCGGGAGGCAAGCGGTCGCTTCACACGATCATCCCGGGGTTCATGGAAAAAGGCGACTTGCACGCCGGCTTCGGCATCATGGGCGGATTCAATCAGCCGCTGGCGCATGCGCAATTCGTTTCGAACATCGTCGATTACGGAATGAATCTGCAGGCCGCTCTGGAGGCGCCGCGATTCACGAAGTTGACTGCGACAGGATGCGATGTATCGATCGAGATGCGCGTGCCGGCGCAGACTTTGCAGCAGCTCTCTGAACGCGGGCATCAGATCAAGATCTCGCGCGAGTATACGCAGGAAATGGGCCGCGGGCAGGCGATTCTGCACGATTCGAAGACCGGCGTGAACTATGCGGCCTCGGACCCGAGGGCGGATGGCGCCGCGGTGCCGGAGCCGATTCGATAGCTATGGCGATTGTTGCGGGTGTGGATTTCGGGACGCTCAGCGTTCGAGTGTCGATCGTCGATAGCGCGAAGGGCCGTCTCGGTTCGGCGACCGCGGAATATCCGCTGCTGCGCAAGCGCGATGATCCGGATTATGCGACGCAGACCCACGCGGATCAACTGCGCGCGCTTGAGGAAGCCATGCGAAGGGCGCTCGAAACGGCCGGCGTGGCGGGGGATCGCGTGGAGGCAATCGCGCTCGATACGACGGGATCCAGCGTGATCCCAGTGGATGCGAACCTGGTTCCGATCAGCGATTATTATTTGTGGTGCGATCACCGGTCGTGGAAAGAAGCGGGCGAAATTACACGCGCCGCGCGAACCGCAAAGCTGGAGGCGATCGATTGGTGCGGCGGCGTCTATTCGTCGGAATGGGGATGGTCGAAGCTGCTGCACTGGCTGCGCCATAATCCGGAAAAGCGCGCGCAATTCACCACCGTGTTTGAAAATTGCGACATGATCGCGGCGGTGCTCTGCGGCGTGAAAGATCCGGCGCTGGTCTCGCGAAGCATTTGCGCCATGGGACACAAGTGGATGTTCAACGAGTCACTTGGAGGTCTTCCTTCGGAAGACTTTCTCACGCAGGTGGATGCTACGCTGGCGGGGGTTCGGGAAAAAATCGGTGGACACTATGCCACGTCGGACAAACTGGCGGGGCATTTGAGTACGGAGTGGGCGGACAAGCTGGGATTGCGCGCAGGCATCCCGATTCCGGTCGGCGCCTTCGACGCGCATTGGGACGCGATCGGCTCAGGCATCCGCGAGGGAGATGTGGTAAACGTGGTCGGCACCTCGACCTGCATCATGGCGATGGCGAAAGACACGGGGCTGATTCCGGGCGTGTGCGGCGTGGTCAAAGGGTCGATTCATCCGGAATATTTCGGAATTGAAGCCGGCCTATCGGCGACAGGGGACATCTTCGACGCGATCGCACGACGGGCGGGCACCACCGTTTCAGCGCTGGCGGAGGGGTTGGAAAAATATCGCGCGGGACAAACAGGGTTGCTGCGTCTGACGTGGGATAACGGCGATCGGACGGTGTTGGTGAACGCGGAATTGGGAGGAGTGACGCTGGGCTGGAACCTGACCAGCACCGCGCAGGATGAGCTTTTCGCGGCGATCGAAGGAACCGCGTTTCATACCCGCGTGATCCTGGAACGGATGGCGGAGCATGGAGTGCGCATCGATCGCGTGATCAACGCGGGCGGTATTCCGCAGCGCGGCGACACACTCAATCGGGTCTATGCCAACGTGCTGAACAAACCCGTTCTGGTGCCGGCCGGCGACGTGACCAGTCTGGGGTCGGCGATTTTCGCATTTCTTGCCGCCGGAACATTCCGGACCATCGAAGACGCGCAGAAGGCGCTGTGCCCGCCGTGGAAGACGTACGATCCCGACCCGCACGAAGCAGCGGTGTACGAGAAGCTTTTCGCGATCTTCCGCCAGCTCTATTTCACGCTGGGCGAAAGCGACGCGCTTCCTGCTTTACGGGCGATTCGCGGCGCGTAGATCGATGGCGGTCATCACGCGGCGGTATTCGCCATCGGAATGGACGGAGGAGGCTGCGGTCTTAATCTCCTCGCGCACGTCCATTTTTCCGTTGGATTGATTCGCAACAGCTATCAGCACCCGCGCTTTTTCACCATCGGAATTGATGGTGAGGGCGCAATGCACCGCTTCGATCAGCGTACGGTCGCTCAGGCTTCCGCGGCCGATCAGCGATGTCAACACGCGGGCTTTTTCACCATCCGAATGCACGGATCGCGCGGTCTCAAAGTACACCCGGCGCAATGGCTCGTCGTCCTTCCAATATCCAACGGCATGCACCAGCACGTTGGCTTTCTCGCCATCGGAGTTGATCGTTTCGGCGACGCGTAGCGCCTCGATCAGCGTGTCATGCTGCTCGCCCGCGGAGGCCATAACGGCGATCAGGACGTGGGCTTTCTCTCCGTCGGATTGAATCGATTCCGAGGCGCGGAAAAATGGACGGGACAGATCGTTGTTGCCGCGAAGATACGCCGCCAGCTGGATCAGAACCGCGCCTCTCTCGCCATCGGAATTGATATCAGCCGCTACGCGCGCCGCAAGTGTCAGGGTGCCTCGCGATGAATCAGTCAGGATGAATCGCGTCAATACCCGATGCTTTTCGCCGTCGGAATGAATTGTCTTGAGCGCTTCAAAAGTGTAATCGCGCAAACCATCCTTCAAGATGTAAGGAGCCAGGAAATCCAGCAGCGACGCTTTTTCCCCGTCCGAACCCATTCCGCGCACGATGCGCAGCAGCGACTCAAACTGCTCCGTCGAGAGGTTGCCGATCGGCACCAGTTCGGAAATATAAACTTTCTTCGTGCCGTCGCTGTGAATCTTGGCGATCTCGGCAAGAACAGCGGCTGCACCGCCCTGTTTCAGGATGCGGCGCACGCGCTCCGGAGCATCGATGCCCGTCTCCCGTACCAGATCCGGAATCGCCGCGCGCAGCCATGCGATTCCATCGGCGTCGAGAGGCTTCTCATGTCCGTCAACCAGATAACGGCGCGTGATCTTGCCCGATGAGTCCGCCGTAACCTGATAGCGGCGGCCCGAAAATCCATACGACTCTTCATAGCTGAAAGAGCTACCCGGGGACATCGCTCGCACATCCGTTTCGTCATCGGTAAATTGAACGTCGCCATGAACTCGCATCTCGCGCGAGTGAAGTCCCTCGCTCCATCGCGAAGTGATCGTGCGGCTGCTGTGCGATTCATACGAATCCTGTTCGGCTGGTGGCGCCGGGTCAACTGCGGGCACGGCCGGCACAGGTGGGGCCGGCGCAGGTGGCACGGGTGCAGGCGGCGCGGGCGCCACAGCCGGGGGCGCCGCAATTTCTGGAACCGCGGGTACTTCCGGCACGGCAGGAACCTGATATTCATCCGCGGCGAAGGCAATCATGCCCGGCGTCTTTACGGCTACATACGCCAACGCGGCAAGCGCCGCGATCGTCAACAGTAAAGGCGTCTTCAACAACCGTGTTCCCTTGTGACGTGTTTTATCGAGCAACATTTCGATCCTCCTGGCTAAATGCGAGCGCTCTTCGGTAGCCGCTGCCGCGACGGAAACATCGATCACGGACGACCGCGCTCCACCGGCAATTTCAACAACCCGAGTCAGGCACGACGCATACGGGCGAGCTTGGCCGGTTTGCTCCACCACGAAATCGTCACAGGCGATTTCACGCTCCAGGTCGATGCGACGGGTGATCCATCGGACCACCGGATGCAGAGCGAAGAACGCTTCCACCGTACGCTGCATCAATAATGCAATATCGTCGCGACGCAGTAGGTGCGCCGTTTCATGGACCCGGATCTGATCAAGCTCGCTCGAATCCAGTTCGGCGATCAGGCGCTCCGGCAGTAGAATCGCCGGGCGGAATAAGCCGGCGGCCATCGGAGATGCGATATCGGAGGAAATGAGCGCCCGCACCGGCCATCGCAAATTTTCGGCCGGGCGAGCGTTCCGCTTCCGCTGTTCCAGGATCACGTAGCTGGCGGCAAGGCGCAGCAACATGAAAAATGCCACGATTCCCCAGACACTGAAAATGCGCATCGGCCATGCACCGAGGCTGAATTCGAGCGGAAATTGCGGCCAGGGCGATACAACCGGCAATGCTGCGGAGACCGGCGAATCCTCGGTTACGGTAACGCTCACGGTTTGATTTGCCGCCGGCGCGATGCTTTCGATTTTGGAAACTGCGGCGGCGCGATGCGGAAGATAAAATAGCGGGAGCATCACCACCAGCAGCAGAGTAGTCCACCACACCGCATAGCGCGTAGCTGCATTGATCGCGCGTCGCGGTGCAACCCATAACGCGAGCCATACCGCGAAGGTTACGGCGGCTCCGACCATTCCGGCGTTGATAAAGGCAGCGAGTACAGCGCTCATAATTCGGCCTCCTCGATCTTTTTCCGCAAGCGGCGCAGTTCCGATGCATCCACCTTTTTTCCGTCCAGCAGATTCAGCATCAGCAGCTCCGGTGAATTTTCGAAGAAGCGGCGCACCAGATGCGTGACTGCGCTTTCGCGCGCCTGCTCCCGGCCGACAATGGGATGGTAAACGAACGCCCGCCCGTCTTTGGTATGGCGGATGAAACCCTTCGTTTCGAGGATGCGCAGCGTGGTCAATACCGTCGAATAAGCCAGTGCGGGATTGTTGGGCAGCGCATCCGCGACATCCGAAACCGTGGCCGAGCCTTTCTCCCACAGCACATCCATCAACCGCAATTCCGCGTCGGTCAGATGCGGCGATTTCTTTCTTGCCATTCGAACCAGATCCTCACTTAAGGAATTAATAGTTCAACTTTACATGACCTGGGTCAACTTGTCAATTAAAACCTTAATAGTTGGTTATTTTTTCGCGGCGAGCACGCTATAGGCCCCCAGACTTACGTGTGACGGCGGCTGTTTCACGGTTACCGAAAACGGAACAGGATCGTTCGAAGTTCGCACCCAAACGGTTTGAGAGGCGCCTTTCGCGAATTGAATTTCGACCGGAACGTCAGCGGAAAAATCGTTGTCGACGCCGGATTGCGTCAGCGTGCCCGAAACTTTGAATCCTTTGGTGCTGCTCTGCAACTTCAATACGGGGATGCCGGTGGCGTAGACCCAGTTGTCGAAAAACGTATCCATCGCTCCCGAAGCCGTGTGCGGCGGAAGGAACTCGGCAGCCAACGCGCGAAATTCCTCGCTGGTGATGGAGCGAAATTCGTAGCGGCGGCGCAACTCGGCCAGCATCTTCAGGAAGCGATCGTCGCCCAGCCTCTTCCGCAGCATATGCATGATCCAGGCGCCTTTTTCGTAAGTAATGGACCGCCACGCATCAGGGATTCCAGCGGAATCCAGGCGCATGCCCCACACAATCGGTCCCGCTGATTCCACCGTCCGTCCTTCCGCATCCTTCGACAAAAGGCGCGTGCGGTAATCGTCGAGCACGGATTCGACAGCCTTGGGCCCACTTCTCTTTTCAAGCCACAACATCGCCGAATAGTTCGCTAGCGCCTCCATCAGCCACTCGTCCTGATAGCTGGAAGTGATGACCACATTGCCCCACCACTGATGGGCCACTTCGTGCGCCGCCATCAGATCGGAAAAGAAGACCTGTTGATTTTCGGTGCGCAAGATGGCGGGACGGGAGGCCGGATCGAGATACGCGATCGTCGACAGGTACACCAAGCCCGGGAATCCTTGTCCAAACGTTCCGGGGATCGGCGCCACGGTGAGCGTCTTCAAAGCAGGCGCGCCGAACAAACCTGAATAAAACTCCAGCGACGACGAAACGTTTGCCGAGACGGCGTGAAGACGCGCCAGCGGATCAGGAGCAAGCGACATCGGGGCCTGCATCGCATCTTTTCGCTGCTGCATCGTCATCGGGCTGGCGGAAGGGTCGATTAACGCAGCAGGCCTTGGCTGCAACGCGGCCTCCAGGCGGCGATTCCCGTACACTTCCACCGAAAATCCCGGAGCGGTTCCGGTAATTCGCTCATACTCGCCCAGATTGAAGCCGGCGAAACGAATGGGGACGTCCGTACGGCGGCGAGTGATGCGCGTATCTCCGTCGATGCGGTCGTCCACCACATCGCCAGCGGTGACCAGTGTGAGCTTCTTCGGATAGTGGAAGGTCAAATCGTAGGTGGAAAATTCCGCCGTGCTGCGCGGATACCAGGTCGCCCGCGCGCCCACAAAATACACTCCGTTGCCGGCCGAAGTGATCACGTCGCCTTCGTGCTCAAACTCAAACCGGTGCTCGCTCCCGGGGGCCAGTGTTTCCGGTGTCACCACCAGCAACCCGTCATCCTCACTGCCTCGAAGGCCGCGTACCCGCACCGAATCCGGCGCTAGCGTTTCGGCGGGCTTGCCGTCCACCCGCACCGCGGTCACCTTCATCGCCCCTGAGACTTCAAAGGGAAACGACCGCAAGGCCGCGGCGCCCACCCGCATGTTGATCTTCGTCAACGCTTTCATGTGAAGATTCGTATCGAGCGTCGCGTCAATTGAAAAATGGCTCAGTGCGAATCCCGGCTCGAACCGTTTGGCCGCGCCGGTTCGCACATCCTTGGCCATGAAGCTGGTCCAGATGTTATAGCGCGGACGGCCGTTGCGCTCGCTTAACTGGCCAGCAACAATCTGCTCTCTTGCGCGCGGATCGTACAGAATATCGAAATTGCCCCGTTCGCGCCCGGCAAGCACAAAAAACATGAATCCCGAGGCGCTCGCATCCGGCGATAAAAGATCATCGACCATGCGCAGCTCAAATCCCTGCCGGATGTTGGTGAGAACCGGAGACCACTTTGCCGCCATCAGAGCGCCCATCTCCGGGACCTTCTTAGACGCCTCCTCTTTTGCCACGCGATCGCGCAGCAGGGCGCCGGTGCCGTTGGTGAAGATCATAATCGCCGTGCCGATATGCTCATCCAGATTCGGAGACTGGGTGAACGTCACAAGCGACCGCCGCTCGCCGCGCGTGGGCGGCAGAAGAATCACTTCACCATCGCCTCCTTCGAGGTTCGTGGTGAACACAGCGGAAACGCGCTCGCCCGCCGCCGGCTTCGAAAAGATCAAATATCCTTCAGTGAAATAGAGGCGGATGTCTTCTTTGCGGAAGCTCAGGTCGCGGACGCGGTAGCACTCCTCGGGATCAAGCGCGGCGTCGCGAACGGAGCGGGCCAGTTCGGCAGCCGAAGGTAACCCTGCGCACACTCCGGCTGCGGAGCAAATCAGAATCAGAGCGAGAACACGAAACACGATAACTATAGTGTATTCTCTTCCCTCAAAACGCATTAAGCTATAGCCTATGACCCGTCGCAAGTTTGTGCCCGCCCTGGCCGCGGGCGGCGCCGCTTTTTCCAGTGCGCAGCCGAAAGCGCCTTCGATTTACGAGATCCGGACCATTCATCTGCGCAATACGGTCGACAACCAGCGCTCCCGCCTGACCGACTTTTTGCAACATGCCGTGGTGCCCGCGTTCGCGCGAGCCGACATCGCTCCCTGCGCGTATTTCGTCAGCATGATCGCGGAGGAGACTCCGTTTGTGATCACCATCGCCAATTATCCTTCGCTCGGCGCGATGGAACAGCAGCGCGCGAAGCTATCGGCGGACGCGGAATACAAGAAGGCGCTGACCGCTTACAACGCGCAGCCCGGCTTGAACTACGACCGCATCGACAGCATGCTGGGGCGCGCCTTCCCTTCGGTCCCGGAGATGATCGTGCCCACAGATATCGCCGGCAGGCCTGGCCGCATTTTCGAGCTGCGTCGCTATGAATCGAACAACGCAACCACCTTGGCGCGCAAGATTAAAATGTTTGAATCCGGCGAGATCGGGATTTTCCGCCGCCTCGGCATGAGGCCGGTGTTTTTCGCGGAAACCATCGTTGGCGCGCGTATGCCCAATCTGGTTTACATGCTGAGCTTCGACGATCTCGCCTCGCGCGAAAAGCTGTGGCAGGCGTTCGGGTCAGATCCGGAGTGGCAGAAGATGCGCGCCGCGCCAGGCGATAGCGACGCCGAGATTGTTTCCAATATCAGCGTCTCCTTACTGCAACCGTTGCCCTTTTCGCCGATCAGGTAAATGGAAACCGGCATTTCACTATCGATGGCGGTGGAGTCTCTCGCCGGAGCAGTGCTGATCGGCCTGTTGATCGGCGGCCAGCGCGAAGCCGCGCATCGCGACGCGGGCCATACTGAGACGCGAGTGGTCACGATGCCCGGCCTTCGCGATTTTCTGATCATCGCGTTGGCGGGCGGAGTCTGCGGATTTCTCGGAACGGCGTGGCTGACGGCGCCGGTCCTGATCTCGATCACGGCGCTGCTCGCCCTATTTCACTTTGAAGACCGCCTCCAGCGTCGCGGGATCACCACTGAGCTGACCGGAGTCACCACGTTCGCTTTGTCCTACCTCGCGGCCTCGCCGTCTCCATCCTTCGCCGAACCGGTAGCCATCGCGGTGACGCTGCTGGTGGTGGTTTTTCTCGAAGCCAAGCAGCACATTGAAAAACTACTGCGCGAAACCATCTCGACCACGGAGTTCAACGCCACGCTGGCATTCGTTGGAGTGGTGGTCGTCATCTATCCTCTGTTGCCCGCCGGCGCGTACGGCCCCTACGCGTTTTTCGAACCGCGCCAAATCTGGAAATTCGTGATCCTGATTTCATCGCTCTCCTATGTGGGCTATTTTCTGGAAAAATTCCTAGGCGAGGAAACAGGCCTTTTCTATACCAGCGTGCTGGGCGGGTTGGCGTCCACTACGGCGGCGACGCTGTTATTCGCGCGCGAAAGCAAGGAGCGTCCGCAAGACACCTTCGGGCTGTGGCGCGCCTTCGTGATCGCGAATACAGTGCAATTCCCACGCACGCTGGTCATCGTGATTTTAGTCAGTCCGGAATTGGCCCGGGCATGCGTCTGGCCGTTGACGGCGATGCTGATGTGCGGAGTGCTGTTGGCGGAAATACTGCGGCGCTGGCCGCATAAACTGATTGACGCGGTGCCCATGGCAGCGGGTAATCCGTTCCGCATTGGGCCCGCTTTGCGATTCGGCGTTATGTTCGCGGCGGTCGTGTTCCTGTCGAAATGGGCAGCGGATAAGCTCGGGACCGGCGCGTTCTATTGGACCAGCTTACTGGGCGGATTGGTGGACGTGTCGACCGTGATCGCTCCGGCGGCTGACTTATTGAGCAAGCACACGCTGCCCTTGGCGGCCGCGGAAATCGCGGTTTTACTGGCGCTGGCGGCGAATGCGGTGCAGAAAATTCTAGTCGCGATTGCCGCGGGAACGCGGGAATTTGCTTGGCGAGTGACTGCCGTTTTCGCCCGCTCATAACCCAAAGGTCGTAGGTTCAAATCCTACCCCCGCAACCAACAAAATCAATAGGTTGCACTGATTAGTAGCGCACCAACAATTGCTGCAACAGCGTTGTTCCGGATGGTTTCCTTTGATTTCTGACCGGTGCTCTGAAGATGCTGATAACTTGGAAACTCAAGGTGTATCATGTCGGCGCAACCATCTAATCCCGGTGCCGCCAGTTTGTGGCGGCCTCTACGATCGTCAACCTTCCGCAATTTGCTGATCGCGGACGTGGTTTCGGACGTAGGCACGTTTATGCAAAGCGTGGGTGCGGCGTGGCTGATGGTATCGCTCAACGCAGGGCCGGCGTATGTGGCGCTCACGCAGACGGCATCGGCTCTGCCGTTCTTCATTCTTGCCCTGCCGGCAGGCGCCATCGGAGACATCGTAGATCGCCGCAGGGTGATCCTGATTGCGGAATTATGGATGGTCTCCGTCGCAGTCGTGCTTGCCGTGATGACCATCGTGGGCGCAATGTCTCCGATACTACTTCTCCTTCTGACCTTCGCTTTATCGGCGGGAGACGCATTTGAAACGCCTACCTGGCGCGCCGTCCTGCCGGAGTTGGTTCACAAGGAAGACCTCCCGGCAGCTTCGGCGCTCAACGGCATCGAATTCAATTTCGCCCGCGCCGTCGGGCCCGCCCTGGCCGGCCTGGTGATTGCATTTACGGGCATCGGCACCGCATTCGTATTGAACGCTGTATCTTTTGTTGGGGTCATTCTCACGGTGGCGCGTTGGAAGCGATCTGCCGTCAAGCGAACTACGCCACCTGAGACCGTAACAGGTGCGACAGTTGCTGCGATCCGATACGTCCGCTTCTCCCCGACCGTGCGGATTGTGCTGCTGCGAGCAGGAACCGCAATGTTCTTCGCCAGCGCCTTGCTGGCCTTGCTCCCTTCCCTTGCGCATCGTATCAGCGGCAGCCCTATCGGATACGGCGCCTTGCTTGGTTGCTTCGGCTTCGGCGCGGTGCTTGGCGCGCTGGCAATGCAGTGCGCCCGATCCCGGTGGTCGGCCGACGTGATCGTATCGGCCGGCATCGGGATCTTCGGCCTGACATCGATCGCCGCCGGATCCTTACACGCCTTACCGCCGCTCGGCGCCGTCCTGCTGATCGGGGGCGCAGCCTGGATTTCCTTCATCTCACTGTTCAATGTTCAGGTCTTGAACCAAGCGCCGGACTGGGTGCGGGCCCGAGTCCTCGCCGTTTCTCTGTTGGTATTTCAAGGAGGTGTCGCCGCGGGAAGCGCCACCTGGGGCGCCCTGGCAGCACGAATCGGGCTCGGCAGGACGCTCCTATGGGCGGGAATTGGAACGATCCTGTCGACGGTGTTGGGCTTATTTCTGTCATTACCCGATGTGAGCGTCGATTTGACGCCTTGGAATCATTGGCGGCTACCTTCTATCGCCGGCGCGGATTCCGAAGCAGGCCCGGTCCTGGTCACGGTTGAATACCACGTGGATCCCAGCCGGGTATCAGACTTCGTCCGGACCATGCGCCAATACGGTCGCGTTCGGCGGCGCGACGGCGCGTCCCGATGGGGCATCTGCCGGGATCTGGAGGCCGCCGACCGCTATCTCGAAACCTTTGTCGTGAGTTCGTGGCCGGAACACCTTCGTCAACATGACCGGTTTACCCGGGCGGATGGTCAACTTGAAGATCGCATGCGTGCTTGCTTCCTGAGCGAACCCAAAGTGCGACACCTCCTCTATTTGTAAGAATCTCACCGCGGCACTCCGCGCCGAACAGCGGACCAAAGCCTTCAGCCATGGTTGGTATGCGTGAAGACGGCGTCGCGCAGCGTGGTATTAAGGCAGCTTTCCCATCATCGCGGTCTGGACCACCGCCAGGATCTCGCCGGCGTGCGGTCCCACCGCAATGAAGCCGGGGATTTCATCGCTATCTTGGCTGACCAGCGCTTTCATAAAGCCGCGCCGGCCGTGGCTAAACCCATACCAATTCAGCCACCGGTGATTGACCGCGACTTTTCCTGCAAGAAACTGAAGATAGAACGCCGTGTTCCAGACCGATCGTGCGGCTTATGCGATAATGATTGCAGACGCTGATAACGTATTCCCTTTGGCAAAAGTGATCCGGATTCTTCTTGCTGACGATCACACGATTATTCGTTCGGGCTTGCGGCTGCTGCTCGATCAACAACCGGATTTCAAAGTTGTAGCGGAGGCCAGCGACGGGCGCGAAGCCGTCGAACTTGTCTCAAAACACCATCCCGAAGTCGCCGTTCTCGACATCGGCATGCCCCAACTCAATGGCATTGAGGCCACACAGCAGATTGCCGCTAAAGAACCTGACACAAAAGTAGTCATTCTGAGCATGCATCAGGATGAAGGCTATGTGCTGAGAGCCCTAAAAGCAGGCGCTCGCGCGTACATTCTGAAGAACTCGGCGGAGGCGGATCTCATTCGGGCGGTGCGAACGGTGGCCGATGGAAAATCGTTTTTCAGCCCCGCCATCAGTAAAATGCTGCTCGAAGACTACGTTCGCCAGATTCGGGACAAACATGTCGAGGATAGCTACGATCTTCTGACTCCGCGCGAACGGGAAATCCTGCAACTCTTGGCCGAAGGCAGAACCAACAAGGAAGTCGCGAACCTGCTTCATTTGAGCGTCTACACGGTGGATGCGCATCGCGGCAATATTCTCCAGAAGCTGAACCTCCATGGAGTTCCTGAGCTGGTTCTCTACGCTGTCAGGAAGGGAATCATTCAGTAGGGACCGGCAGCCTGACGCACAGCGCCGTGCCTTTTTCCGGTGCGGATTTAATCTCGAATTGCCCTCTCAGTTGTCTCACCCTCTCCTTCATGCCGAGCATGCCGAGGCCTTGCGTCTTTTGCGGATCGAACCCACGGCCGTCATCTTCGACGCTTAGAAAAAGCAAGCTGTTTTCCTGGCGCACCGTGACCACTGCACTTTTCGCGCCTGAGTGGCGCGCCACGTTATGCAGCGCCTCTTGCGCCACCCGGTAGATGCAAGTGCGCATGTCATCGGGAAGCCGTTGCACATCGTCGGCAATCACTTTGACATTGATGCCGCTGCGGCGGGAGACTTCGCGTGCCTGCCATTCCAGTGCCGGGATCAGCCCCAGATCGTCCAGCATGGAAGGGCGCAGCAGCAGTGCAATGTCCCGAATTGAGTTCACGCTCGAATCGGCGAATTTTCGAATGTTGTCCAAATATCGGAGACTGACTGCGTCATCGGCCTGGATGCGTGGAGCCAGATTGGCGGCCTCGACCAGTACGGCGTTCAGGGTTTGCCCCACTTGATCGTGCAGTTCCCGCGAGATCGTTCGCCGCTCCGTTTCCTGCGCATCGACCAGCTTCGCGGACAACTGTTCGAGTGCGCCGCGCGCCTTGAGAACTTCCTGGTAGCGAAGTCCGTTCTGGCGCTCGATGCGCAAAATGTAGAGCAAACATCCGGCGCCAAGCACAATCGCGGCCACCAGCGCGAGGCCGAGCGCCGTACCCAGCCGCGAACCGAGCTGCTCAAATTGGCTTTCCATCCGCGCGTCCGTCCAAGCTGCCTGTTTGGCGTCGATTCCTTCCAATTGCGTGGTGATCTGAATGAAGGACGCTCGCAAAGGAATGATTTCTTCCTTATCAGACGATGAACCGGCGGCGCGGGTCAGCAGGAGCCAATGCTGGTCGAGCAAATCCCCGAGATGGACCAACAAAACCTGGTCTTCCTGAGTGCTGGAACGGTAGTTCGCCAGGTCCAACGCCGAGCGGGAACGGGCGTCCTGTAGTTTGGCCAGATAGTTTTGCTGACTCGAATCCAAGGTCAATAAGATACAGGAGCGGATGGAGGCGAGATGATCTCTGCGCTCCAGCGCCGCGTTTCGCAGGACGCTGTTTTCGGTACGCATCGCGCTTAACAGGCGTACCGCGTCGACAGTCGCCACCAGAAAAATGAGGGCGATGCCCGCCAATCCGGCGATGAGGGCAACCCGTAGACCGCGGCCGGAATAGTCGTTGTCGATTGCGTTCTTCGTAAAAGGCAGCCCCTATCTTTAGTGTAAGCACACGCTCACGTTGCCGAAGAGCCGCCTGAAAGGGCTGCCCGGAAGATATTGGTGTTTCACGCTCGAAAAATACAGAACGAACCCAAGAGGGCTGTTTGGGCTGAAGGGCCATATAGATACACACTCAAAATAGGCAACGCTGCGGTGTAAGAAGGGCCGCCTGAAAAGGGCGGCTGCCGTCAAGAATTGTTCTGTATCATGACATCTGCAACATATTCGTATCAGGAGATCTGGAGGTAGGGTGTCTTCGTCAGGATACGCAGGCATGCTTTGGAAACAGACCAATGCTATGGATGAGCGTATTCGTTATGTGGTACGGGCGGAGCAAGCCGGCAAGAGACTCGGCGAGCGGAGCGACGAGTTTGGGGTCCATCGGGCCACGGGGTGGCGATGGCGCAGGCGGCTGCAGGAGGCGGGCGGTACGATAGAGTACTTGGCGGAGCGGTCGCGGCGGCCGCACCGAAGCCCTCGGGAGGTGCGGAAGTCGAGCGACGGCCGGCAGTTGCGCCGGGATTACGGCTGGGGCGCGCTGAAACTGCGGGCGCTGTTA
>JBEKPC010000041.1:0-34976 GCA_049521155.1 Bryobacteraceae bacterium | reverse complement strand
GCCCAGCGGGGTCAGATAGCATCGGGCCTAACTACGAAGCCCAACAGGCTCCTCTTGCGTACATAGTCCTTGCGCCGCTGGACCGCTTGCTATCCGGCCTTCCGCTGCCCCGGCGCGTGCTCCTGCTCAGGCTCTTTGCCGCGATATCCTCGACCGTGCTGCTGTTTTTCGGCGCAGCCACGCTTTGCCGCGAGCTGAATCTGGCGGAGCCCTTCACCACCCTGGTTCTGTTTACAATTTTCAGTTCGGAGATGCTCTACGCCACGACGGCTCATGTCGCAAATGACTGGCTTGCTGTTCCGATCGCCGCCTGGGTCTTTGCGACGTGGGCTGCGTTTCTCAAGAAACCGAAGCTGGGAACTATCCTGCCGGCTACCGCATGGCTGGCTGCCGGACTGGGTACCAAAGCCTACTTCCTGGCTTTCGCTCTGTGGGCTGCGGGGATTGTCGGCTGGACACTGTGGCGCCGCCGCATTCGCCTCAAAACGGCACTTGCCAGCGCAATTTTAGTCCTCGTGCTGGCGGGCCCGTGGTATGCGCGCAACATGATTCTGTATCGAAATGTGAGTGGCACACTTCAGGAATTCAACGGCATAGGGATCGAGCAGACGCTCGCGGCGGCAGTTCGGATACCTTGGCCGGCGGTCACGGGCTTCCTGGCACGGGGTTCGATCTGGACCGGGAACGGCTCTTTCACAAGCTATTCCATCACTACACTGAACATCATGCTCGCGCTTCTGGCCCTTGCCATCGCGGCGTGGGTGCGCCACAGACGAGCGATGCAGCCCGCGGAGAAGGCAGTTTTCGCAGGAATCGTCCTGTTCTCGGCGGGAATTGCCTATGCCTGTTGCGCCGGTTTTGCGGACAGCCATGGCGAGTTTCCATCCACCGGTCCTTGGTACTCGCAGTCGCTGCTGGCGCCGGTGATGGTGCTTGCTTACCTCGGCATGTCCCGTTCGAACAGGATCGGTCGAATGCTCGCCATCTGCACTTTGGCTCTGTGGAACTGGGTACTCTTCGTAACCTGGACGATTAAGCTATTCCCCATGTATTCAGGAGGAGGCACGGCCCCCATGCGCTTAGGCGATGTATGGCGCTGGTATGCACAAGGAGCGCATAGGCACGCCGCGGACCTCTCCCTGACAGCGCTCGCGCAGGCTCCCGTGCTATATGCTGGATTGCTGGCGTCAGTAGCATTGAGCCTCCTATTGAGCGTGGTCTTGTCGAGTCTCTTACCCGAAGGGCCGCAACTGATGCAAGGAGAGAACCCGATCAGTCATGACGAAGTGCGGTGAGCGGGTCCAGTTTCGCGGCGCGATACGCCGGCAATGCCGAGGCGACAATCGCCACGCCGGAGAGCAGCACAGTCACGATGAGCACTGAGATTGGATCGAAGGTCGTACCCTCGAACACTTGGAACTGGACGATGCGGACAAGCATGAGACTGCCCGCAATTCCGATCACGAGTCCAATTCCGACCATGGTGCCGGCCATCCGGAGAACCATACCGAGAACATCGGCACGGTCCGCTCCCAGGGCCAGGCGGACGCCGATCTCATGAACTCTTTGTGTCACGTCATAGGAAACGACGCTGTAGATTCCGGCGGCCGCCAGTGCTAATCCCAAGGCGGCAAAGGCGCCGAAAAGAGCCATATTGAAGCGAGGCTGGACGGTCTCAAAGCCGAGCACTTCTTCCACCGTAATCGGACGGCCCAGCGGCACCTCGGGATCGATGTGCCGAACGACTCCGCGCAGCGTGTTCAACATCGCCATGGGCTCCCCGGCGGTGCGAACGGCCAGGACGCGACCTGGAGGCGCCACCAGTGTGTAGGGAACAAAGACAGCAGGCATGGTCGCGTCACGCAGTCCGGCGTTTCTGGTGTCCGCGAGAACTCCGACAACCGTGACGTCGGTGCTGCCATCGGCGGGGACCAGCACCTGGGTACCGCCCGGTTTCGCCAGAAGATCAACGCTGATATGTCTTCCGATCGGATCCTGACCGGTGGGCCAAAGCTTCGCCGCGGTTTCATTGATCAGAGCGTAGTGATCTCCGCGGGTCACGTCCTGAGCGGTAAGCTGGCGTCCTCGCTCAAGGCGAATTCCGAGAGTTTGTGGATAATCGGCGCTGATGAGCCCGACGGTCAAACGTTGCGATTGCGCCGGAGGAAGCCCCTCGATTGAGAAGCCGGATCGAGGTCCGCCAAAAGGCATTCCGCCATTTCCGATTGTCACGGATCGAACGCCGGGTAGATTCCTTACTTGTTCCAGCAAGTTTTGGCTGAACAGATTCCTTTGTTCGATGGTGGAGTAATGCTTTGGAGAAAGCTGAACATCGACCATCAGAGTCTGCTCAGGATGGAAGCCTGGGTCTTTTTTAAGGAGCGCCTCGAAGTTGCGGATCGTCAGGCTCGAAGCGGCGAGCAGAATCACGGCTAGGACGACTTCGACAACAACCAGCGTGCGGCGCGTCTTTTGTCCGCG
This sequence comes from Bryobacteraceae bacterium, assembly GCA_049521155.1. Taxonomy (GTDB): domain Bacteria; phylum Acidobacteriota; class Terriglobia; order Bryobacterales; family Bryobacteraceae; genus Palsa-187. Next base: position 32,495 of record JBEKPC010000041.1, on the reverse strand, counting down.
AGCGCTTCCACTGGTTCCCCGTCCACCTTCCTTGAGTGAATCAACAAGATTGGGCTGCGAACATTGGAGCGCGGGCACGAGTCCGAAAAGGATGCCCGTCAAAACAGAAACGGCAAACGAGAAGAGCAAAACCCATCCATTCACGGTGATGCGAGCTTCGTTGGGAACGTAAAAGGAAGGCATGAGCCCGGCAATCGCCTTGGTGATTCCGATGGCCAGCAGCACTCCGACAATACCGCCGAGCAGAGAGAGCAGCACGCTTTCCGTCAGCAATTGCCGGACAAGACGCCCCCGGTTTGCGCCGACCGATAATCGCAGTGCGATTTCGCGGGCTCTGGTCGTGGTGCGCGCCAATTGAAGATTCGCGACGTTGACGCAGGAGATCAGCAGGAGAAATCCCACTGCGGCAAGAAGCAGGCGCAGACTGGAACTCATCTCGCCGCTGGCAACGGTGAGGTTCATGTAGTTCAGGAACACCGTGCGGAAATCGCCTTTGGGAAAATTTTGCGGCATCACTTGGGCCAGTTGCTGATTCAGGGCTTGGAGCTGCGCTTCAGCGCTTTGTTTCGTAACGCCGGGCGCAAGGCGCATGATGACATTGAGGTCGCCACCCTGTTGGGCGTCCATCGAAATCGGCAGCCAGAAACCGTCGCTGGTAAACCAGCCGAACCGGGGAGGCATCACGCCGATGATGGTATGAGATACATTGTTCAAAACGAGTTTTTCGCCAAGCGCGCTATCGCGGCCGTCAAACAGGCGCTGCCAGAGGCGATAGCTCAACACGACGACGGGCGCGGATTCGCCCGGCCCGATATCGAAGGGCTGGATGGTCCGCCCGATCAGTGGTTTTACCCCGAGGAAGTTGAACGCGTTGCCGGACAGGAAAACGCCACCGAAGCTTTCCGGGGCACGGTCTCCGGTCAACAGAACGCTGTTTAGCGCAGTCGCCATGACGCCAGAAAAGGCGGGCAGCTTCTGGATCTCAACAAACTCGCGACGGGAGTAGGAATGCCAAAAACGGACGGCTTCGTTAGGTCCGACGACAGCCGGAGCCCAGATCTCATCCGGCTTGGCGTAAGGATAGGGGGCGATGAGCACTCCATAGACCACGCTGAAAAGCGCGGTGGTCGCGCCGATCCCCAAGGCAAGTGAAAGGAGAGCTACCACCGCGAAACCCGGCGTGCGCTTCAGCCCGCGAACCGCATATTTAATGTCCTGCCAGAGTTGTTCGACCAATATCCATCGCCACATATCGCGCGTTTACTCCTTTAGGCCGCATACCGAGCGGTAATACTTGAATTCCCGCTTCAGGTTACTCTAGAAGTTCTATGCGAGATCCGGAGATCATCGAAACTGAGCTGATGGAAATTAGCGCCATCGCTGACGATTCCGTCAAACTCGAGCGCATCGTTGCCTGGTGCGCGTCGCATCCCGACGAAGTCCCCTTCGCCCTGCATCAGATGATGAGGCTGCGAAACAAGCACACCTCGAAAACCTCTGAAGCTTAAAGACAACGCGTCTCCTCTCATCTGCCGATTTTCACAAGGATTCTATCAAGCCCATATGGCTAATCGTTAGGCATCCGTAACGGTAGAAAGATTGCTGCGCAGTAGATATCTTTTCCCCTCGTGGGATGATAGTGAATTGCGTCCTTCCCCGCTGCTTGCCATTTTTCTGATTGTCGCTGTCGATGTACTGGGGCTGACAATCATGATTCCGCTGCTGCCGTTCTATGCCGAGAAACTGGGGGCGACTCCGTTTCAGGTGGGTTGGCTGATCGGGGCTTATGCAGCGTGCCAGCTTGTCTCCGGTCCGTTGCTGGGAAGGTTGTCGGATTCAACCGGGCGCAAGCCTCTGCTGCTGGTGAGCCAGGTAGGCACGCTGATCGGATTTATTGTGACGGCGTTCGCTCCCTCATTGCTGGTTTTATTTATTGCGCGCATGATTGACGGGGCGACGGCGGGGAATTTATCGCTGGCGCAGGCCTATATTTCTGACATAACGAAGCCCGAGGATCGGGCGAAATCGTTTGGAGTGATCGGGATTGCGTTCGGGATCGGATTCCTGATCGGCCCGGCGATTTCGGGGATTCTGGCGAAGTCGGATTATCGGTATCCGGTGTTCGCAGCGGCGGGATTGTCGGCGCTGAGCATCCTTTCGACAGCGTTGCTATTGCCGAAAGCGGAGCCGGCTCGACGGGAGGGCAAGTTGTCGCTGGTGCAGTGGGGCGAGTATGTGAAGTATTTTCGCGATCCGCGCCTGGCTACGCGGTTGTGGCAGTTCCTCTGTTTTGCGTTCGCCTTCGCGATGTTCACTTCCGGATTTCCTTTATTCGCGGAGCGAAGGCTGACTTGGCACGGCGTGGCCTTCGGGCCGGAACAGACTGGCTTCGTTTATGCGTGGGCGGGATTTCTGGGCATCCTGACGCAGGGTCCGGCGCTGGGGCGCTTGGTAAAGCGGTTTGGCGAAGCAACGTTGAACCGGGTGGGATTCGCGGCGTACGCGGTGGGGTACACGCTGCTGGGATTCGCCCATTCCATTCCTTTCCTGGTGTTGGCCGCAACAGTGACGGCGTTCGGGGGATTGATCCGGCCGACACTGACCAGCCTGATTACGAAATCCGCACCGCGGTCGGAGCAGGGGAGCGTACTGGGGTTGCAGCAATCGCTGACATCGGTGGCGCAGATTGCCGGGCCGCCGTTTGCGGGACTCCTGATTCAACATGGCGCGCTGACCACGTGGGGAGTCGCGGCGGCGGGAATCGCTGCACTCGGATTTACTCTTGCTTCAAAATCTGATGGCTCAACAGCAGCATCCTAGGGACGTGGAAGCATCCCTTATAATTGTTGCCTTTCGCGGTGTTGGTTAAGTTCCCGCGGCGGTCGCAGTAGCCGAACCATTCGCCATGCTCGGGATCGGAAAAATGGGCGAATGCATAACGGTCGATGCGTTCGAGCCAGGTGAGCCATTTATTGTCATGCGTTAGGCTGTAGGCCAGGATAGTTGCGTAAATCGCTTCGGTGTGCGGCCACCACAACTTCATATTCGATTCGAGCGGGAGCGGCGGAAGACCTTCGACGTCCATGAAGTAGTAGAGGCCGCCGTACTCGCGATCCCAACCGAATTCGAGAGCGCCTTCAATGGAATCGAGCAGCAAGGCGCGCATGGTTTCGTCAGGGCAGAATGCGAGAGCCTGGAGCAGGAACCAGGAGGCTTCGAGGGAGTCGCCGGGGCAGAAAAGGCGACCTTCCGGGGTATCGGCGGGCGCGTATTCGAGAAAAATGCGGCGGGCCGGATCGTAGAAGATGCGCGATTGGTCCAGACATTCGCGGAGGATGTTCCGATAACGCGGGTCGGGATCGATGCTCGCGATCTCGGACGCCATTGAAGCCGTAACCATCACGTCGGCGAGCGTTAAAGGTTGCGATGGCCGATCCAATAGAGTGGGATCGCGAATCCAGTCGCGGATTTTCCAGAACAGGTCGATCGCTTCGGCGCGGAGAGTCAGATCGGCCGTCGCTTTCGAAAATTCCAGCATCCCCAGCATCGCGAAGACGGCGGCGTAGGGCTTGCGCTGGTAGAACGACGGTCGGCCTTCACGGGTAAGGCTGAAATAGTAGCGGCCCTGCGGGTCGCGTGCATGGCGCCGCAGAAAGTCGAGAATCTGGCGCGCGGCATCGAGAAATTCCTGGCGGGGCTCGAGATCGTTATAGAGCTTGGAGAACATCCAGACAGCCCGGCCCTGGAGCCAGACGTATTTGCGGGAATCGTAGACAGCGCCTTCGCGGGTGAGGCAAGTGAAATAGCCGCCGTGTTGCGGATCGAGCGAGTGGCGAAGCCAGAAGGGAATGACGCAGTCAAGGAGTTCAGAGCGATAGCGCCGGGCGTAGGAGTCGAGAGGAAGCAAGTATCGACATTATCACTTAGAGAGGGCGGTTAATTCCTTTGCCAGACGCTCCGGCATGTCTCGATCTTCCTGGCCTAACCGGTCCTGCGTGCGCAGCTCCAGGCTCAGATCGTAGGCGCGCTGAAGCTCATCGTGCGCGGCCTTGGGGTCTTTTTGGCGGCCGTGAATTTCGGCGATCGCCTGCATCGCGTGCATCATGCTGACTTTGTAGCTGCCCGAATCCTGATGCTTGGCCAGCAGATTCTCCCAGGTCGCGGTAGACCATTTCATATCTTCGAGAGCTTCCGCATCCCGCTGCGAGGCGGCGAGGCATCGGCCGAGCTCAAAGGCGCTCTCCGCCTGGTCGTCGCGGCTGCGCTCGCTACCAGGATTTTTTGTGATGAGCTCACTGGCCACATCGAGCGCGGTGCGCAGCGATTTTTCCGACGACGCGTAGTCCTTAAGCTTCAGATAGGCGCGGCCGAGCTGGTCGTGAAAAATCATGATGTCGCGGCGAACCTCGAAGTTGGCAGGATCGGCGGTGAAGAGGCGTTCGGAGATGGCGAGGCCTTTCCGGCTCATCTCGAGTGAAGCCTGATAGTCACCGGTATGTTCCAGAAGGGAGCCCAATCGCTGATACACGTTGCTGACATCGCGGACGCCAACGGCATTCGACGGATTGTCGATCGCCAGCGCCTCGCGAATCTCCAGGGCGCGTTCATAGGTCATGCGGGCCTCGTCATAGCGTCCGAGATTGGTGGCATTGGGACTGCCGAGCGAATCGCCGATGCGCACCAGATCCATGGAATACTGGCGCTTAATCGCCGCGTCGTCGGGATGCTCGGCCAGCAATCCCTCGCGAATTTTGATGGCTTTTTGATTCAGATCGTAGAAGCCTTGCGCGTGTCCTTCCATGTTCTGGCGGTCGCCGGCGACGCGATAGCTTCTCGCGAGGTCGGAGCGGACGTCCACATTCTTCGGATTCTCGGCATACAGGGCTTCGCGGATTTGCAGTGCTTGTCCGATATGCGCGGCGGCCGACCGCGGATCGGCTGTGCCGTCAAGCAGCTCGCCCAGGCGCATGTGCGCCTCGGCCACGGCAAGTTTAGCGGTGACGCTGCTATCCTTGGCGCTGATCTTCTCCCGGAGGGCGAGTTCCTTGCGGGCGCTTTCGAGGGCGCCGGTGATGTCCCCCAGATTAGGATAGCCGACACGGTATTGCACGTCGCCAATTTTGTTGTAAGCCGCCGCCAACTCGCGTTCGAGCGAAAGGTCATTGCCGGATTCGTGCGCGAGCTTGTCAAGATAGGTCTGCGCTCGTTCGACCAGCAACAGGCGTGCCGGAGTAGAGCCGGGCAGATCGCGAATGGCGTCGCTGATTTCGAACAGGATGCTATTGGCCAGTTCGCGAACGTCGTTGAAACGGGCTTTGGTGCGCGCCTGTTCGCGGCGGGTCGAAATGATTCCACCGGCGAGAGTAATCACGATCGACAGGGCGGCCGTGACCGCGAATTTGTTGCGGCTCAGAAATTTTCCCGCGCGATAGGAGAAAGTATCGCTGCGCGCGATCACCGTCAGTCCTTCCATGTGACGGCGGATGTCTTCACTGAACTGCTCGACCGAGACGTAGCGGCGCATGGGGTCTTTGCGCAACGCCATGAGAACGATCCAGTCCAGGTCGCCACGCAGGTGGTCATTCGGCCTGTCTGGTCCCGAAACGCCGTCCAAACTGGGGCGGAGAACGGTGCTGGGGCGCTGCGGCTCATCCTCGAAAATGGACTGGAGCATGTCGGGCAACACTTTTTCGTCCGACTCGAAGGGCCGATGGCCGGTGAGCAGCTCATAGAGCACGACGCCGAGCGAATAGACATCGCTCGCGGTGCTGATGGTTCCGCCGCACAACTGTTCCGGACTGGCGTAGGCAGGCGTCATGGGCTGAATGCCGAGCGTTTGCGGAGACGGATCGTCGAAGCCGGCCAGGAGATTCTTGGCAATCCCGAAATCCATTAGTTTTACGACGCCTTCGTCGGTGACCAGAATATTTGACGGTTTCAGATCGCGATGCACGATCAGAAAGCGGTGGGCGTATTGCACGGCAGCGCAGGCGTCGCGGAAGAGTTGCAGGCGCTCGGTCAATCCGAGGTCGCGCGAGGAGCAGTATTCATCAATCGGCCGCGCGTTGCGGACGTGCTCCATTACGATATAGGGCTCGCCGTCGGCGGTGACCCCGCCATCGAGGAGACGGCAGATGTTGGGATGTTCGAGGTTGGCTAGAATCTGACGCTCATTCTGGAAGCGCCGAAATACCTGGTCGCCGTCGTGGCCTGGGCGGAGTAGCTTAATGGCAACTTGCTTGCGGTATTGCTGATCGGCTCGGGAGGCTAGATAGACGACGCCCATGCCGCCGCGGCCGAGTTCGCGCTCCACGCGATACGGTCCGATCTGCCAGTCGCCGCTAGAGGCCGGCTTCGAGTTTTCCGCCGGACTGGCTCCGAACTTCTCATCGTAGAGGCGGGACGCGAGGCGGCGCAGATTCTCATCGCGTCCGCAGGTCTCTTCCAAAAAACTCTGCCGGTCTGGACGCGGAACACTGGCGTGCTGGTCCAGTCTTGCTTTAATCTCGTCGAAAGGCAGATTGGGCATGTTCCGGGCTAAAGATTCGGCTATCTCCTGTCTATCGGGTGATTGGCGGAAGCCCTTTAGCTGCCTCGGATAGTCATACGGCCAGACATACGACGCAAGGTAAATCGACACTTAGTACCTACACCCACTTACTTTCCCCGTCGATCTTAACCACTTTAAGGGGAACGTATTGAACCGCCTTACAGTGTTTGCGTGTGAATCTCAGCCAATCGTACTGGAAGGATTGTCGAAAGTCCTTGCGCCGTGCGACGATCTTGAATACGTGGGAGCCGCGGCGAGCCTGGGCGAAACGCTCGATGCGCTGCGGCGGCAGCAGCCCAACGTGATCCTGATCGGGCAGACGGCTGGGCTGAAGGTCGTTTTCCAGTTCATCTCAGACGTGAGGAGCACGGCGCCGTCCTGTCAACCGATTCTGTGGGTGAACGACCTGGCGGAGATCGACTGCTTTCGCGCGCTACAGCTAGGCGCACGCGGCATTGTGAAGAAGACGCTGCCCGTCGAATCCCTGCTGGAATGCCTGCGGTCAGTAGGACGCGGGGACGTATGGATTGAGGGCACGCTATCGGATCAGGTAGTGGGTGCGCTCGACCGGCGATCCGCACCCCGGCTGACGCCGCGGGAAAAAGAGATCGTCCATCACGTGTGCGGCGGATTGAAGAATAAAGAGATCGCCGAGGCGCTTAAGATAACGGCGGGAACGGTGAAAGTCCACCTGATGCACATTTTTGAGAAGACCGGGGTGAAGGACCGCTTCGAACTGGCCGTGCATGGGCGGCGAATGCTCGGGGTGGAGCACACGGGAGCGGCGGAGCGGACGGAGAGTCGGGTGTTGAGCCAGACGGGTGGATGAGATCCCTTTGACGCGAGTTTTAAGCATCGCCGATTAGTCTTCTTTCCGCACTAAAGTACCAGGGCACATCAGGCGAACTACTAGGTACGGTGACTTCGCCTCAGATTATTGCCACTCGAACCGGAGGGGTCCGGCTCGATAACCTGCTCCTGAATCCTTGGGCGCGTGCGGCGATTCCGTCTCTGTCCGATCTTTATTTTGTCGCCGTGCTGGTATGGGTTTGCATGAGCGGAGGCGCGGCCGGGTGGGAAGGGCTGCTGTCGGACGCCGATATCGGCTGGCATATCCGGACCGGCCAATGGATTCTCAGCCACCACGCGGTACCGCATCACGACCTGTACTCTTTTTCAAAGCCCGATGCGCCCTGGTACGCCTGGGAGTGGGGGAGTGACGTTATTTTCGGGGCGTTGCATCGCGCGGCTGGACTGAAGGGTGTGGTGTTGTTGGCCGGGGTGCTGATCGCAGTCTTTGCCTGGACACTGCTGCGGCGGATGGTGGGGCGCGGGGTAAATTTGCTGTGGGCGATGGTCGTCTCCCTGCTTGGGGTCGGGGCAGCGTCCATGCATTTTCTGGCGCGCCCGCATGTGTTCACGCTGCTATTCCTCTCAATCGCGGTCTGGATGATCGATATCGATCGCAAACAGATGAGCGTCCGCTCCGCGCGGCGGCTCTGGCTACTGATTCCTCTCACCATCGTATGGACCAATCTGCATGGTGGATTCCTGGCGCTGATCGCCGTACTTGGACTGACGACGCTTGGAACCGCGGTCGAGGCGTGGCTGGGAACCAGGGATTTCCGTCATGCGGCGCGTTATGCCGCGCTGGCGATGGCCTGCTCGGCGTCTTCGCTGGTGAATCCTTATGGGTATCACCTGCACCTGCATGTGGCTGAATACTTGCGTTCGGACTGGATTCGCAATACGATTCAGGAATTTCAATCACCCATATTTCGCAATGAGAATGTCCTGCAATTCGAAGCGTTAATGGTGATCGGGCTGATCGCTGCCGGTGCACTGTTCAAGCGCCGCCAGATCGTCGAAGGTTTGTGGATTGTGTACTTCGCGCACATGTCGCTCGGCAGCGCCCGGCATATACCGATTTTCGTGACGGTATGTGCGCCGGTAATCGCGGCCGAGATTTCGGGCTGGTGGAGGACGTGGACCGAGGGAACGAAAAAGTCCTCCTTGCTTGGAATCGTGAACCAGATGTCGAGTGAATTGGCACCGTCTTTCCAAAGGATCAGCGCATGGCCGTTCTTATTGGTCGGCACCTTAGCAGTCATGGGAGCACCAATCAAATGGCCTACAGATTTTCCTGCTGTGGTTTTCCCCGTGAAAATGGTTCACCAACATGAGGCGCAGATTTTGAATGCCCGAGTATTGACGACCGATCAATGGGGCGACTATTTGATTTATCTGAATCCTCAGCAGAAGGTTTATGTAGATGGGCGCAGCGATTTCTATGGACCGGAGATCGGCAACCAATATCTGCGGCTGACTGGCGGCCAGTGGGATTGGAAGCAAATCATGAAAAAGAATGGATTTACGAGCGTGCTGCTGCCAACGGAAGTGCCTCTGGTCCAATTATTGAAGAGCGATTCCGAGTGGAGAGTGGAGGAGGACAGCGGTAAGACGATTCTCTTAGTCCGCCGATAAGCCCTAGTACTCCTTACGGGTAATTTACCCCAGGAACCAAGGTTCTAGGGAGTAAAGGGATTAGGCGTCGCGAGGCTAATGAAAACCACCGACTCCGCCGAAGTACTAATGGGAGCAAACGGGATGAAGTCGGAGAACGCGGGTTCTGGGAAAACCGGGTCTGGCCGCAGGGGAAGGGCTCCGGTGCTGATTTCGCAGATTCCGATGGAATGGATGGACCCGATGAGCTGGCGGTTGCCGTCGGGGAAAGCACTGGCGGAATTTGCTTTACAGGCCGGTTTTTTGGCGCCTTTGATGATGAGGGCGCCGCGGTTGAAGAAGAAAATGGCGGCTCCGGTGGCAAATCCGGTGATTGTGGATAAGCGCGTGAAGGAGGCGCCGGAGCTTTCCGGCACCTTTCGGGAAAGAACATGACGACGCAGGTGTGGATCGCGGTTCTGGTGGGACTGGCGGCGACGGTGGATGACCTCGCACGGCGGCGGATCGCGAATTGGATTCCGGCGGCGGCGCTGGCAGGCGGATTCGGATGGCAGATCGGACAGGACGGATGGGTTGGGGCGCTGCATGCGCTGGCTGGCACGGCGGCCGGTTTTGCGGTCTTTTTGGCTTTTTATCTATTGGGCGGGATGGGTGGCGGCGACGTGAAGCTGATGGCTGGTTTTGGGGCGCTGCTGGGAACGGGGCGGCTGATTGAAGCCGCGCTGTGGACGGCAGGCATCGGTGGATTGCTGGCGTTGGGAGTGGTGGCATTTCAATGGGTGCGCGGGCGTTTCGGGTCCAGGGGGATTGAGACGGGCGCGAAAAAAGTACAGGGGGATTCGATCCCCTACGCGCCGGCGATTACGCTCGGCGTTTGGCTCTCTCTTGTGCCGAAAGGCTGAGGAGAATCGCAAAGTTTCAGGCAGAGGAGATTAATTTTTTATGGATCGCAGGTTTCTCACAGTACTGGGCGTGAGTCTGGTGTTCGCGCTGGTGGTTTCGAGCGTGTTCTATCAGATGACATCCCGCGGGAGTAGCGTCAAGAAGGCCGAGGCGACGGACCAGAAGGATGTCGTGGTGGCGACGAGGCCGCTGGGCGTGGGCTGGATGATCAAGCCGGCCGACGTGAAAATCGCCAAAGTCCCGACCGAAGCTTTTCCGAAGGGCGCGTTCAACAAGGTCGAGGATGTGCTCGATCGGCCGGTGATCTCGAACGTCCTGCTGGACGAACCGATTCTCGAAGGCCGCCTGGCGGCAAAAGGCAGCGGGCTGGGCTTGGCGCCGACGATTCCCGTCGGAATGCGCGCGGTGACGGTGCGGGTGAACGATGTCGCGGGCGTTGCGGGATTTGTCCTGCCGGGGATGAAGGTGGACGTTCTCGTTACCGGCCATCCTCCGAACGGCGATGGCACGATGACGGCGACCGTGCTCCAGGACATGCTGGTGCTCTCGGCCGGTGTGACGATGACCCCGGATCCGCGGGGCCAGACGATTCAGGCTCCGACGGTGACCTTGCTGGTGGATCCGGAACAGGCGGAGACTTTGACGCTGGCCAATAGCGAAGGTCGCATTCAGCTGGTCCTTCGCAACTCGAGCGACCAGACGATCGAGAAAACCAGCGGCCGGTTCGTATCGGAACTCTATGGCTCGCAGCGGAAGCCGGCGCCGACAAAAGTGGAAGCGGCGCCGCGTCCGAGGCCGAAACCGGTCGAGGTTGCTAAAGCGGCACCTCCGCCGCCGGTGATGTCTATCGCTCCGCCACCACCGGCTCCGCCAGATCAGATCATCACGATCCGCGGCAGCGTGCGGACTGTGGAAGTGCTTCCGGCGCGGACCAATAACTAACTGCATTCAGGACAGGGGATTTGACGACCATGACTAGCTTTTTCAAACGAATTGTTATTTCGAGTGGGACACTGGCGCTCGCCGCAAGCCTGGGCTTCGCGCAGAGCGCCGAGGATCTACACCTGACCATCGGCAAGAGCATTGTGATCGACTATCCGTCCGACATCCGCCAGATCGCGACCAGCAACCCGGAGATTCTGGACTACAGCGCCGTGACCACCCGCGAGATCCTGTTGCATGGCAAAGGGCTGGGATCGGCGACGATGGTGGTCTGGAGTAAATCCGGCCAGCGCACCTTCTATAACTGCACGGTGGACCTGAATCTGGATCCGCTACGGCACCTGCTGAAGGAAACGTTTCCGCAGGACGATATCACGGTCCGCAGCTCCCGCGACTCGCTGTCTTTGAACGGTTCCGTGAGGACTAAGGAAGAAGCAGACCGCGCCGTCGCCCTCTCGACCGGATTCGCCAGGACGATTGTCAACAATATGGGTGTCAACGTGGGGATGCCGGAGAAGCAGATCCTGCTGCGCGTGAAGTTCGCCGAGCTCGACCGCACGAAAGAAGTTCAATTCGGTGTGAATCTGCTGGGCGCTCCGGGCGGCACAATGATCGGGGGGAGCACGGGGCAGTTTCCAAACTCCTCGTTTACCGGTAATCTCTCGCCCACCAGCGGGAGTACAGGAAGTGTCTCCATCACCCAGGCGCTGAGCATATTCGCCTTTGATCCGAAGCTGAACATCGGGGCATTTATACAGGCGCTCGAAACTCAATCGATCCTGCAGACGCTGGCCGAGCCGAATCTGGTGACCACCAGCGGCAAGGAAGCATCGTTCCTGGTGGGTGGTGAATTTCCGGTGCCGGTGGTGCAGGGTGGCAGCGGCGCGGGTTCAGTGACGGTGCAATTCAAGGAGTTTGGTATCCGCTTAAAGTTCACTCCGGTGTTGACCATCAACAAGACCATCAAGATGCACCTTCAACAGGAAGTCTCGACCCTTGATCCGGCGGACGGCGTCGCGCTCAATGGCTTCACGATTCCGGCTCTTTCGACCAGACGCGCCGAGACCGATGTCGAACTGGGTGAAGGCCAAAGCTTCGTGGTGGCCGGCCTGGTGAACAATCAGGAGACCGACACGTTCACCAAGATTCCGATTCTCGGCAGCCTGCCGATCATCGGCTATCTGTTCAAATCCAAAGACGAGAAGAAAAACCGCACCGACCTGGTGGTGCTGGTGACGCCCGAAGTCACGGAGCCGCTGGGTCCCAACGATCCCAAGCCGTCGGTCTACATGCCGAAGGATTTCCTGGTGCGCTTGGATCCGAAGGATCTTCCGCAGCCGAAGAACAAGAAGAAACAACAGCAGTAGTTCGCCCTTCTGAGCCAGAGGAACAACAGAGCCACATGAGTGCACGTGTTCATAACGAAGCGGAAATCGCCGCCCTTCTGATTGCGCCGGACCGCGCTCTGGCCCAGCAGTTTCTGGCAACCTTGCCTCAGACCCGCGCCTTTCAGATCCTGGCCGATCTGAAGAGCTATCCGCCGCAGCAGACGCTCGAGATGCGGATCAAGCAGCTCAAGCCGAATATTGTGCTGCTGGATCTGGCGAGCGATCTGAGTGCCGCGGTGGAAGTGGTCAGATGCATCGCGGCGATGAGCCCGCCGGTCCATGTGGTCGGCTTGCACACGCACAACGATTCGACGGCGATCCTGCAATCCCTGCGCGCCGGCGCGAGCGAATTTCTGTACGCACCCTTCGAACTAGCCACCCAACGCGAAGCCATCGCCCGGCTGCGGCGCCTGGTGCAACCGGAGGCACCGGGACAGACCGAAGCGGGCCATGTCATCGCGATGTCGAGCGCGAAGCCTGGATCCGGGGCGTCCACTCTGGCCACGCAGGCGGCATTCTCACTGCAACGGCTCACCGGGAAGCGCATCTTACTTGCCGATTTCGATCTCACCGGCGGCACCATCGGCTTTTATCTGAAGCTCAGCCATAACTACTCACTGGTCGATGCGCTACAACACGCCGAGCACATGGATCTGGCGCTGTGGAATTCGCTCACGGTGAATTACGGCGGAGTGGACATTCTGCCCGCGCCGGCCGCGCCCTACGCAGAACCGCTCGACGGGGCGAGACTGCGCGTCCTGATCGATCATGCGCGCAATCTTTACGACTGGGTAATCCTCGATCTGCCGGCGATTTTCAATCGGACCAGCCTGATGGCGGTTTCTGAGTGCGAGCGCTGCTTTCTGATCTCCACCTCGGAATTGCCCAGCCTTCATCTGACGCGCAAGGCGCTGACGATGGTCGACCAGCTTGGATTTCCCAAGGATCGCTTTCAGGTTCTGGTAAACCGCGTCGATAAGCGGGATGACATCGGCACGGCGGATATGGAGAAGCTGTTCGGCTGCCCGATCCACGCTAAGCTCCCGAACGACTATTTTTCGCTGCACCGCGTGGTGACGCTGGGGCAGCCGCTGGGCGCCGACGGAGACTTGGGCAAGGCGATCGAGCAAGTGGCCGCCCGTTTGTGCGCTTCCTTTGCGCCCCAGAAGAAGTCCGTGCAGCCGGCGCGCGAGATGAAACCGGCATTTTCGCAGGTATGAGGGTTCTAACGGATTTTTATGTTTTCAACGCTCGATAACGGCAACAAGAATACACAGCAAGTCTCCTGGGAACAGAGACTGATGAAGAACGCGGGGAAGCCGAAGGGGACCCTCAAGCCTGAGTATCAGGAGCTGAAGTTTACCCTCCATCGCAAACTCGTTGATAAGATCAACCTCGAAGCGCTCGCGACCATCGACAACCAGCGCGTGCGCAGCGAAGTACGCCAGGCGGTGATCTCGCTGATCGATTCCGAGCCGACTCTGCTCAGCTCGCTTGAAAAGCAGCAGATCAGCGATGAAGTGCTCGATGAAGTCTTCGGTCTGGGACCGCTCGAGCCTCTGCTGCAGGACCCGGGTATTTCTGACATCCTGGTCAACACTTATAAGCAAGTCTACATCGAGCGCCGCGGTTTGCTCGAACTGACCAACGTATCGTTCCGCGACGATCAACACCTGCTGCGCATCATCGACAAAATCGTGAGCCAGGTTGGCCGCCGCATCGATGAATCGACGCCCATGGTCGACGCGCGCCTCATGGACGGATCGCGCGTCAATGCCATTATTCCTCCGCTGGCCGTCGACGGGCCGCTGCTTTCCATCCGCCGTTTTTCGCAGGACAAGCTGATGCCGCCGGATCTGGTGGACAGGAAAGCCATGACGCCCGGCATGATGGAGCTGCTCGAAGCGTGCGTGAAAGCCAAGATGAACATCATCATCGCGGGTGGAACCGGCGCGGGGAAAACCACGCTGCTCAACGCTCTGTCGGCCTTCATCAACCCGAAAGAACGAATCGTGACCATTGAAGACGCGGCCGAATTGCAATTGAAACAGCCGCACGTGGCGAGGCTCGAAACACGCCCGCCGAATATGGAAGGCAACGGCGCGGTCAGGCAGCGCGAACTGCTGGTGAACAGCCTGCGTATGCGTCCCGATCGCATTGTGGTCGGCGAAGTTCGCGGCGAGGAAGCGCTCGATATGCTCCAGGCGATGAACACGGGCCATGACGGGTCGCTCACCACCGTCCACGCAAACACGCCTCGCGACGCCGTATCGCGCCTCGAAGTCATGGTGTCGCTGGCCAACGCCAATATGCAGCTGATTTCCATTCGCCAGCAGATCGCAGCCGCGGTCCACGTACTGGTACAGGCCTCGCGTTTAAGCGACGGTTCGCGCCGCGTGGTTTCGCTCACCGAAGTCACCGGAATGGAAGGCGACGTGGTTACGCTGCAAGATTTGTTCGTCTTTGAAAAACGGGGTCTCGATCCGGATGGCAAGGTGGTGGGCCGTTTCGCGGCAACCGGTATTCGCCCCAAATTCTACGAAAAGCTGCTGAGCGCCGGCATCCGTTTGCGGCCGGACCTGTTTGACGAAGTGCTGGAAGTATGAAGCGGGAGGGTATGGGCAAATGAGCTTCGTGATTGTGATTATCGGGATCTGGGCCGCGGCTATGCTCGCGTGGTTCATGATCTCCAAATATTTTAAATCGAGCGATCTCGACCGGATCAAAGCCCGCTTATCCGGGACCAGCAAAGCCAAGAAAAAGAAGAGCGGAAAACCCGGCGAAGCCAGCGTCATGCAGCAGGACACGGGACCGAAGAACCGTGTCGCGCAGAAGATCGTCGACAGATTTCAACTCGGGCCGAAGATCGGTATTTTTCTCGAACAGGCGGGAATGAAATGGGCGCCGGCGCGCCTGGTGCATACCTGCATTCTCGCTTTTGCCGCCGGATTCATTTTCGGCTGGATGCTGACGTCCTCTCTGATCATGGCGCTGGCGCTGGCTGCGATTGTCTCCTGCGGACCAATCATTTGGATCTGGCGCAAGCGGAAATCGCGGCTCTACCGGTTCGAAGAGTTGTTTCCCGACGCTCTTGAGTTCGTCTCGCGGTCGATGCGCGCCGGACACGCCTTTTCCGTCTCTCTCGAAATGATCCACCGTGAGTTTCAGGAGCCGATTGCCGGCGAATTCCGCCGTACTTTCGAGGAACACAACCTCGGGTTGCCGATCGAGATCGCGCTACAAAAACTGGCCACGCGCGTTCCTTCGCTCGATGTGCACTTTTTCGTTTCCGCCGTGCTGCTGCAAAAGCGCACTGGTGGGAACCTTGCCGAAATTCTGGACAAGCTTGCGTACGTGATTCGGGAGCGCTTCAAGCTGCGCGGCCGCATTCGCGCCGTCAGCGCCCACGGACGCATGACGGCCGCTGCGTTGAGTGCAATTCCGGCCGCGGTGGCGGTCCTTATGTTCTACACCAATCCGGACTACGTGAAATTCTTTTTCAAGGATGAGACCGGCCAGATCATGCTTGGTTCCGCCGTGTTTCTGCAGATGGTCGGGTATCTGATCATGAAAAAAATCGTCAACATTGAGGTCTGATTTTTATGCCCTTATTCCTTGCATTCCTGGTTTTTGTCGCGGTTGTCGCGGTGGTTTCGCTGGTAGGCATGAAGATGTACGTCCGTCCGAAGGAGGCGATGGAACGCGTCGCGGGCGGAATCGATCCGGCCGACCATGTTCCGAGCCACCCCAGTCTGGCAATCTACGAGCTGGTCAAGCGCCTCGGTAATTTCATCCCGCAGTCCCCTAAGGACGTGACGGTGATGCAGCGCCGTCTGATCCGGGCCGGCGTTCGCAATGAAAACGCACTGAAGATCCTGTACGGGGCCAAAGCGTTTTGCGGCATCGCGGTCCCGCTGCTGGTCGCCTTGCTGGTGGTTCCCAGTTCGGCCGAATCCAGCAATAAGATTTTCTTTATCCTTGCTGCCGGCGCGGTTGGATTTTTCGGTCCTAATGAATACGTCCGCCGCATGGCCGCCAAGCGTCAAAAGCAAATCGCCCGCGGCTTGGCCAATGCCCTCGACCTTCTGGTCGTTTGTGTCGAGAGTGGACTTGGCCTCGACCAGGCCATCCTCCAGGTTTCGAAAGAACTGGAACACGCGCACCCCGAAATCAGCGAGGAGTTTGGATTCGTCAATTTAGAGCTGAAAGCCGGTAAACGGCGCGTGGATGCGTTGCGCAACCTGGCGGAACGCAGCGGCGTCGACGATCTTAAAAAGCTGGTAGCTGTATTGATTCAGGCCGACCGCTTTGGCACCGGCGTGGCGCAGAGCCTGCGCGCCCACTCGGATTTTATGCGCGTCCAGGCGCGGCAGATCGCCGAGGAGAAGGCCGCCAAGCTTGGCGTAAAGCTGATCTTTCCGATCTTCTTTTGTATTCTTCCGTCGCTGTTTGTGATCACGGTAGGCCCGGTTGCGGTAAAGATTATGCGGGAACTGGTACCGATGATGAATAGCATCTAGTACCAGCCTAAAGGTTAGGACTAAAGAAGCCGATTTTACTCTTGTCAGGAAAGGAGAAGGACACAATGGACAGTGGCATGGTTCGAATTGTTTGTGCCGTACTGGCGATCGCGTTTCTCGGGATCATCGTGTTACGCCGCAAAAAGAACGTCGACGAGTAAGAGAGTCTCATCGGGGAAGGCGCGTAGTTCGGGCAACGTCTTCCCTTGATTTCAATTCCAAGCCGTCGTGCCGGCAAGTACGCGGGAGCAAACCACGGCGGCGTAGTTGTGGTGTGGAAGAAGTCAGCAGGCCGAGTTTTTAGAAATAGGACATGGAGTTTTCGTATGTTTCGTAAGCATTGGATTTTGGCGATAGCGATTGCAGGAATGATGGCCGCGAGCCTCCAGGCGGGGACGTTCGGAACGGTGGTGCCTATTGGCGGCACTGCTGCCGATATCGCCCTCGATCCGACGCGTGGCGTGTTATACATCGCTAACTTTACCGCCAACCAGATCGATGTAATGACGCTTTCGAGCAACACGATTCAGACATCAATTAATGTGCCGAACCAGCCGAGTTCGATCTCGGTTTCGCCGAACGCGCACTGGCTGCTGGTGGCCAACTACGGCAACAATACGTCGGGCTCGGCTACCAACGCTCTGACGCTGGTCGACCTGACAAACGCCAATGCCCAGCAGACCTTCACGCTCAGCAACTCGCCGCTCAGCGTGGCTTTCGGCTTCGATAATAAAGCCCTGGTCGTCACCACCCAGGAGTTCATCATCTTTGATCCGACGACGGGCACCACCACGTTGTTGAATACGATTCCGCAGGTAACCACGCTGGCGATTCCTCAGCCTCCGGCAACATTTCCGGGGAATTTCACCCAGGCGACTGCCGCTGTCTCGGCCGATGGATCCACGATTGCCGGAATGGGCGGAACGGGTAATTCGGTTCTGGAATATCGATTCAAGCCTGGAACCACCAACCTCACCGCGGTCACCTACACGGCGGCTCCTCCTCCCGGTCCAAGTGTCGTGAGCCTGAGCAGCGATGGCAGCCTCGCCACTTTCTTCTGGAGCGTGCAGAACGCCAATTTCCAGACCACTTCTCAATTCTCAAACGTAGCCGGGCTTTTCAATGTCGGCAGCACTCTGATCGATTCGTCGCGAAATCTAATCTACGCGCAGATTCCGCCTGTCGGCACGGCCGCGAGCGGGAGCTACGCATCGAACCCTCCGATTCTTAATATTGTCGACTCCGACAATCTTACGCTGGAAGATCAGATTCAGTTGCCCGAAAATCTGGCGGGAAAAAGCCTTCTGTCGGCCGACAACAATACCATGTACTCGATCTCCGATAGCGGCGTGACGGTGATTCCAATCGGCAGTCTGGCCTCTTACCCGCGCCTGTCTTCTTCGGTCGAGGATTTGTTGTTCCTCGGGAATTTCTGCAACCGCACCGTAGAGACGCAGACTTTTACCATCAGCGATCCGGGCGGAAATCATGTGCCATTTTCGATCTCGACGACCACAGCCGGTATTACTATTTCCCCGTCGAGTGGCGTGACGCCCGCCAATGTGACTGTATCAGTCGATCCTAACGCGTTTGCAGCATCGAAAGGCACAGTGACCGCCTTTCTTACCATCACTTCGAGCGCGGCCATCGATCT
The DNA here is from genome assembly GCA_049521155.1 of Bryobacteraceae bacterium. Taxonomy (GTDB): domain Bacteria; phylum Acidobacteriota; class Terriglobia; order Bryobacterales; family Bryobacteraceae; genus Palsa-187. Next base: position 14,075 of record JBEKPC010000041.1, on the reverse strand, counting down.
TCCGCCCGCTGTTCGCGTGCTGGTCAATTCGCAGGATCCTTCGCAGCGCGGAACCATCGTGGACGTGCCGGGCGTAGTCGTCAGTGTGCTCGCCGATCCGCAACGCAATGTTTATTACGTCCTCAGGCAGGATAAGAATCAGGTACTGGTCTATAACGGCTCGAACAATACTTTGACTTCTACGTTGCGCACTTGCACCACGCCGAAGGGCATGGCCATCACCTTCGATCAGCAGGATCTGCTCGTCGGCTGCGATAACTCTCATATCATGAGCGTGTTCGATCTCGACCTGCTGACCGCGCAAACACCCGTCTATGTTGCCGACTACGTGCAATCGGTGGCCGCCTCGGCGAACGCCACTCTGGTCCACGTACGTCCGGCCGCCAGCAGTAATCCGGGAATCGGTCAGGTCAATCTGGCCGCCGGCACAGTCACCCAGCTTCCGTCGCTCGGCGTCTACGCAAACAGTTTACCGGTCGACACGGTCTTGGCTGGCTCGTCCAATGGCGGGAGTATTCTGGTCGCCTCCTCGAATGGAGCGGTCATGCTTTATGACGCCAATTCAGGCACGTTCACCGCCTCGCGCCACGATTTCTCCAGCCTCTCCGGCGCGTATGCCGCATCGAACTTCAATCAGTACGTCGTCGGCACGAACTTTCTCGATGCCTCGCTCGTTCCGCAGGGGACAATTCTCTCCGGTGGCACGACTTCCTCCGGTTTTTCCTTTGTGAATCAGACCGGCTATTACGTGTCCGGGACCAGTTCGACGAACCCCGGCACCATTGAAACTGTGAATCTGACCACCGGCAACGCTATCCAGCCTACAGCGACCGTGGAATCGCCCGTGTTCGGAACGGCCGTCGCGGCTGCGACGACGGGGACGACCACCACCACTACGACGACCACTACGACCGCCGGCGGCCCCACGTCGCAGAACATTACCTCTTTCGTCTCCGTTAACTCGGGATTCACCCAGAGCCTGGCGCCTTTGCCGTCGCAGACTTCGCTGATTGTTCTGTCGACCTCCGGATTCACGGTGCTTCCGTGGAGTTACGCCGCTTCGGTTGCCCCGCCGCAAATCGCCGCGGTGGTCAGCGCCGCGGATAGCGTATCGCCGGTCGCACCGGGTGGGCTGATGACACTTTACGGCTCGAATTTGAGCCCCACCAATCAGGCCACCAGCCAAATTCCGGTCCCGACCGCGCTGGCCAATAGCTGCATCACCGTAAACGGCCAGCCGATCCCTCTGATCTTTGTCTCACCCGGGCAAATCAATGCGCAAATGCCGTTCCAGGCTGTCGGCGCGGAAACAGTCGTGGTCCACACCCCCGGCGGCACCAGCGACAACTTTAATATGACTGTTCAGCCCAACGCACCGGCCGTTTTCCTGAGCGGCGTGGCAGGACCAGAAACCAATCTGCCCACCGTCATCCGGGTTGCCAATGGACTGCTCGCGACCGACGCCAATCCGATCCATGGGGGCGATATTTTGGTGATCTACCTCACCGGCCTTGGCCAAACCAACCCCTCGGGCGTAACCGGATATCCGGCCCCAGGCAATCCACTCTCAAACGCGCTGATTACGCCCACCGTAACCTTGGGCGGTATGAATCTGCCCGTGCTTTGGGCTGGACTTGCGCCGGGCGAAGTGGGTGTGAATCAGATCAATGTCAGCGTTCCCGGAAATGCGCCCACCGGCTTGGCGTTACCGCTTTCCATCAATCAGGGCGCGGGGACGATCACGATTGCGATCCGCGCGATTCAGTAATTCGAGTAGAGAGGACACTATGAAAATCCTTCAAATGCTGCTGGTAGGCTCCGCGGTGCTGGCGCCGTCGGCATGGGCTCAGACCTGGGAAGTAGGCGGCGGAGTCGGCGGGGGTTTCTATACCTCGCAGGATGTCACTTCTTCCACCGGGTCGGCCTCGGCGAAACTTCAAACCGGGCTGGCGGGCGGCGTTTGGCTCGGCAACAATATCCAGGGCCACTGGAGCGGCGAATTGCGTTACGAATATCAGATGGGGGACTTGGCGCTGAGCTCGGGCGGCACCACGGCGACTTTCGGCGCCCATACCCAGCAGTTCCACTACGATGTGATGTGGCACGCCACCACCACGGAGTCGCGCATCCGTCCCTACGTCGCCGCCGGCGCGGGCATCAAGCTGTATCAGGGAACTGGAGCGCAGGCCGCCTATCAGCCGCTCAGCAACTACGCGCTGCTCACGCAACAGCAGGATCTCACCGCGCTGGTCAGCGTTGGCGCGGGTGTCAAATTCCAGATCACCCCGCACGTCCAGCTCCGGCTCGATGTGCATGACTATCTCACGCCGTTTCCGAAGAACGTGATTACTCCCAACGTCGGAGCAAAAGTAGGGGGCTGGTTGCAGGATTTCGTGCCGATGGTCGGCATCAGCTATACAAATTAGTTCTTTTCACAATACTTTTACCAACTGGCGGAACTTCATCCTTCGCTCCCCATTAAACTGGGGTCGTGAAGCTGCTTCGGCTGGTTTCAGCCGCCCTTTTTCTAACTACTCTTTCCACCGCTGCGGATTACGTCGGGAGCAATGCGTGCAAGACCTGTCACGCCCCGGTTTTTAACCAGTTTTTCCGTAACCCTCACTACCAAAGCATCGCCAGCGGTAAGGAAACACCCGAAAATACCGGCTGTGAAAGCTGCCACGGACCGGGGAAGGCTCACATCGAAGCCCACGGCGGCAAGGCGACAATTGTTGCCTTTTCCGAGATCGGACCCGAGAAAACGCTCGCGGCATGCCTTCGCTGCCATTCCCAAACGCTCTCCCGCGCTAATATCCGCAAAAGCGCTCACACCCAGGCGGATGTGGTCTGCACCAACTGCCACTCCATCCATAGTTCGAAGGCGCCCAGATTTCTCCTCGCCAGGCAGGAACAACGTGATCTCTGCTATTCCTGCCACTCCACCGTGAAGGCGCAGTTCTCCATGCCGTTCAAACATCGCGTCAACGAAGGCTCCGTCCAATGCACGGATTGCCACAATCCTCACGGCACCTTCGCCGCAACCTGGGGAATGGCCGGCCGATCCCACATGGTCGATCAGAAGGAGGGGAATGAGGAAGCGTGCCTCAAATGCCACGCCGATAAGCGCGGACCCTTTGTTTACGAGCACGCTTCCGTGCGTATCGACGGATGCCAAACCTGCCACCAGCCACACGGCTCCACTAATCCCAGGATGCTGACGCGTCCCACGGTGTTTACCGTCTGTCTCGAATGCCACAATGGCGCCGGCCAGTTCGGCATCATGAACAACGGCGTGATTCATCTGTCCGCCACCCACAATATGGCCGACCCAAGATACCAGAACTGCACCACCTGCCATGTGCGGATTCACGGGTCGAATGCCGACCCGCTCTTCATGCGATGAAAAAACTACTGCTCCTGGCGATGGCGTCCGTCGCCCTAACCTCAATCATGGCGCAGCCGACGGTGGCTCCTACCAACGAGCAGGTTGGCAACCCCCGCGGAGAGAATTCGGGAGATTACAACGTCATTCAATCCTACGAGCTCGGCTACCGCTTCGCGACCCTGAGCGGAGATGGCGGTATGTATGACAGTACCGTCAATTATGGCGATGGTATCCGTCTGCTGTCGAGTTCGCTCACCGTTCAATCGCGCGACGGCCACGGCCTTCTCTTCGACCACCTGGTGATCACGACGCAAGGCCTCGGCGGCGATCCCTATCAGTCCGCCATCCTTCGCATTGAAAAGAATCGCCTCTATCGTTACGACATGATGTGGCGCCTCAGCGCCTACGTCGATCCCGCTGAAACAATCTCCTTCGGCGAACATGCCATGAACACTACGCGGACCATGCAGGATCACGACCTCACCCTGTTTCCGCAGAGCAGGGTTAAGCTGTTCCTTGGCTACTCGCGCAATCTCGAAACCGGACCCGCAATCACCACCATCCAGTTGTACAGTTCCGCCGGCAACGAATATCCTCTGTTTCAAAACGTCCATGAGGAAACCAATGAATACCGGCTCGGCGGCGAAGTGAAGTTCCTCGGCGTGCGGCTCAATATCATGCACGGCTGGGAGGATTATCAGGAAAATTCGCCCGAATCCCTCACGTCGCCGTCGACGGGGAACAACCCCACCATGCCATCCCAGGGGAACAATCCCACCCTCGGGCAAACGCTCAATTCGTTTCAATCGAATGAGCCTATGCACGGAACCAGTCCCTATTGGCGCGTCGGCCTCTTTGCGGAAGGGCACAAATTCTGGGCCATCAACGGACGATTCACCTACGTCGCTGGTAAGGATGCCTTTACGCTCAATGAGAATTCCGCCGGAACCAGCGTCGGCGTCCCGAATCAGTTGCAAGTGGTGAGCTTCGGCAACGCCCAACGCCCCGCCCTGGCCTCCAACCTCAATATCAGCCTGTTTCCCGCCACCCACGTCGTCATCACCAATCAGACCTCCTACTCGAACATCCGTATGCTGGGCGATTCCTACTTCACGGAGATCGCCAACGGCACCGTCGTCAGCCCCGTGCTGCCGTTCCAATACCTCGGCATCCAGATTTTCTCCAATACCACGGACCTTATGTTTCACCCAAAAAAATGGTTCAGCGTCCATGGTGGATTCGAGTACTCCGACCGCCATATCAACTCCGTCCAGGGTCAAAGCAACTTAGGCGATCCCGCCCCCGATCAGGCGCCCTATGAACAGAGCAACCAACTCAAGGCCGGAGCATTCGGCTTCCGCTTGAAGCCGGTCAAAGACGTAACCATCAGCGCCGATGCCGAGGTGGGCCGCCAGAACAAGCCCATCTATCCGATCAGCGATGGCAATTATCAGGCGTTCCGCGGCCGTATCGAATATAAGAAGAAGCAATTTCGCCTGGCTGCCTACGGCAAAACGGACTACAACATTAATTCCGACATCCTGACCAGCTACGCATCGCACGAACGCACCTATGGCGGCGACGGCTCCTGGATCACGAACTCCTGGTTCTCAATCGATGCCAGCTATACCAAGCTGCACCTCAATACCCTCGGCGGCATCAACTACTTTTCTGAGGGCATTGATATTTCAGGCGAAAGCTCATACTATGTCAGCAACATCCATAGCGCCACGCTCGGCGCGCGCTTCGCCATCCTGAAGCGCGCCGATCTTTTCGTAGGTTACAGCCATGTGCAGGATACCGGCGACGGCCGCGCCACACCGGATGGAGCCGGACTCTACTCCGCGCTACCGGCCTTCCAAGCGGCGCAAACGTTCCCTCTCCGCTATTTGTCGCCTTCTGTTCGCCTGTCGGTTCGCATCACACCCAAACTTCGGTGGAACGCCGGATTCCAGTATTACGGCTATCGGGAGCAGTTTTCGAGCGCGCAGGACTATCAGGCCAATACCGGTTTCACTTCGCTCTCCTTCTCGTTCTGATCTAAAGAAGTTCGCCGGATCCGTCGATCAAGTTCGTGTGGAGCTAGATGCAAACTCGGAAAATATCAGCGCTTTGCTGGTAGCCTCCCTGGCCGTGGTGGCGATCGTTTTACTGCTGCGGAAGAAGTACGATAGCAATCTGCCCTTGCTGTTTTACTTTGTCGCCCTCATCTTCACGAACATGAGCGATAAGACCGTCAACCCTTACCTGATGTTTATCGGCCTCGGCTTTGCGCTTCTGCTGCGCTTTGAATTCATGAACTCGTCCTTTTCGAAGGTGATCGCCTTTATGGCCACCGCTTCCATGGGCTTGATCGTCTATGTTTTCCTGGTCGAAGTCTTCGGCGGCGGCCAAGCGCCGTTTTAAGGGATTGCTCGGAACTCGGCAACGTCAGGAGTAGCCCGGGTGACTTCGCTGCAAATTTGTGATAAGTTGCCCTCCAAAGGAGTCAGCCATGTCGAACTGGCCGAACTGGCTTTCCGGGTTGTGGCACAAAATTACACGCTGGATGCATGATGAGAAGCGTCCTGCGCAGACTTACCATCGCTCCAATTTGCATGGGCGTCACCGCTAGCGTTCTATCACTTTCCGATGCAAAACGTGGAAAAAATCCGATTCAAAATATCGTCGGCCGTAGTCGCGCCGGTAATCGCATCGATCGGCCGCAGCGCGGCATAGAGATCCAGCAGCAGCATCTCATGAGGGATGCCGAGCGAGTTCGCCGTTAGCGCTTGCTTCAGCGCCTCCTCGGATTCGCGCAGCAACTGCTCGTGCCGCAAGCTGGTAATGAATCCGCCTTCCTGCTCGATCTGTCCGCGCGGAGCGATCGCGTCGACGATCGCGCGCCGCAGTTCCGCAATGCCTTCGCCCGTCAGCGCGGAAACAGGCAGCCCGCGCGGAGGCTGCGCCAAGTCGCACTTATTCGCGACCACCAGCTTCTTGCCTTCAGCCCGAACAATTAACGCTTCATCCTCCGGCCCCAAAGGCGCGGAAGCGTCGATCACCACCAGCGTCAGATCCGCGTCCGCCATGGCCTGATAACTGCGCTCGATCCCGAGGTTTTCAACAGTATCCTGGCCTTCGCGAATCCCCGCCGTATCGACAAACTTTACCGGGATCCCTTCCACCGAAGCCGTTTCCGATACCAGATCCCGCGTGGTTCCGGGAATGTCGGTTACGATCGCCCGATCCTGCTCCAACAACCGGTTAAAGAGGCTGCTCTTGCCGACGTTCGGCCGCCCGACAATCGCCAGCGTGATCCCTTCGTGTACCAGTTTGCCGTAGGCGAAGCTCGAAATCAGCGCCTTCACCGTGTCTAAAATCGGCCGGATGAAATCTTCGATTTGAGCAGACGACGCGAAGTCGACGTCATCCTCCGCAAAATCAATCCCCGCTTCGAGCAATGTGATCAATTGCAGCAGTTTTTCCTTGACCGGCTTGACGCGCCGTGAAACGGAGCCGGCATTTTGCTGCGCTGCGATGCGAGCCTGATAGAGCGTCGTCGCATCGACCAAATCTCGCACTGCCTCCGCCTGCGGCAGATCGATGCGCCCGTTTACATACGCGCGCAGCGTGAACTCGCCAGGCTCGGCCAGCCGCGCACCGGATTCACATGCCCGTTCGAGAGCAAATCGCAGCACCACAGGCGACCCATGACACGCGATCTCGACCACGTCCTCCGCCGTATACGATCGCGGCGCCGCGAAATAGGTGACCACCACCTGATCGACATCCGCCAACGCCGCCAGCGCCGCACTCCACGGACGCCACGAAAAATCATCGGAAAATTTCAGGATTTTGGCGGCAATCGCCCGAGCCTCCGGGCCGGAGAGGCGCACCACGCCAATCCCTCCACGCCCAGGCGGCGTCGATACCGCAACAATCGTGTCGTTGAGATTCAATAAAACTTATCGCCGAGGTCCGCGATCGCGCCCAGGCCCGCCGTGTCCACGTGGTCCGCCTCGACCCGGAGGTCCACCGCGACGATCTCCGCGCCCGCGCATTCCGCCGTCATCTTCCGGTCTCGGACGCGGCGGACGAACCGGTTCCGGCAACACTTTCAAATCAAACGGGACCACCACCACCTGCCGGATCGGACCTTCGCCGACGCTCTCGCTGCGCACGTCGGTTTCCCCGCGCAGCGCCAGGTGCAAAATGCGGCGCTCGCGGCTGTTCATAGGGCTGAAGTGAAACGGCGCGTGGGATTTCTTCACTCGCTCGGCGGCAGCCAGCGCGCTCATTCTCAGTTCTTCGATCCGCAGAATCCGGCGATCGTTGGCGTCGAAACAGATCCTCGAATGCTCTTCGCCGGCCATCCCGAGCGCTTCCATCGTCAGGTGTTCCAGTGCCAGCAGCAGCTCGGTTTTATTTTCCAGCAGCAGATCGACGTCGGGCCCGGTGAACCTCACCATCAGGTCGGGATTCTCGAAATCCGGGTGCGGCGTCTCTCCCTCCGCCACCGTGATATCAAGCTTGAAACCCGCCAGTGCGAACACGTGCTTCAGGAACTTTTCAATCCGTGGGCCATCTTCGGCGACTGTATATTTCTTCTGGGGCAACGTTCAGTTCCTGTTCTTTTTCTTCGGCACCGGCTTCACATCCACGATCTTCGACGCTGCGGCCGGCGGCGTGCCCCGATTCAAAAGCCACTGCTGAGCAACGCCCACCACGTTTCCGGTCAACCAGTATATTACCAGCCCGGAGGACGCAAAGTAGAACATGTATCCCATCACCAGCGGCATCAGCATCATCATTTTTTGCTGCGTCGGATCCACGCCGGGACTCGGCGTCATTCTTTGCGTCAGAAACTGCGTCGCCACCAGGATCACCGGCAGCACGTGAATCGCCAGCGTTTCCATCTGCGAAAGATCGGTCACCCACAGCCAGTGCGCCCCGCGTAATTGAATCGCCACGTTCAGCACTTTATAAAACGCGAAGAAAAATGGCAGTTGCAGCAGCATCGGCAAACACCCGCCTGCCGGATTTACCCCATTCTCCTTATAAAGAGCCATGGTTTCTTCGGTCTTCCGTGGATCAGTCGCCGGAGCGCCTTTGTACTTATCGTTGATCGCCTTGATCTGCGGCTGAATCGCCTGCATCTTCTTCGACGACTTCATGCTGGTGATCTTCAACGGGAACAGCAGCGTATTAATCGCGATCGTCACCAGGATGATGGCCCAGCCGTAGTTTCCGCCGACGTGTCCCGCCGTCCACTTCAGCGCTTCGAACAGAGGCTTGGCGATCAATCCCCACCATCCCCAATCCACCACTTGTTCCAGCTTCGGATTCACGCGCTTCAGGATCTCCAGATCCTTCGGTCCCACGTATAATTCGAAGGAATTGAATCCTTCGCCGCCCACTGCCTCGCCCACGCGAGCCACGTCTTTTCCTTCTTTCGGAATCATATCGGAGAACGTGGTCATCTCCACCGTGGAGGAGCCGGTGGGCAGTAAAACCTCAGTGAAATAGCTGTCTTCCAGGCCCGCGAACTCGTACTGCCCGCTCGCCGTCACCGGACCGTTTTTCGCGTCCTTCGCGTCCTTCTTTTCCAGCTTGCTGCTGAACAGACCCGCCGTCACGTTCGGATCGTAGAGCAATCCGTGCTGAATCGCCGCCGGATTATTAATCGTCTCGTCGCCGAATCCACCGCGCCATTCGAGCAGGTGCGGCAGCATCACGCCATTCTGCGAAACCTGAGACGTCACGCGCGCCAGGTAGCTGTCTTTTGCGAACTCGAAGGTTTTCTTGACATCCATCCGTCCGTCTGAAAACTCGAAGGTCAAATTGTCGCCGGAGCGATCCACCTTGTAAAGGGCCGTATTCGGATCCGTAGTCGGCTTTTGATTCTTAAAATCGATTGAGAACGGCGCGGGCACCTTGGCCAGCGCTGCCGTGTTCACCAGGTCCAGCGACTTGCCGTCGTGATCCTTGAAATCGTTCAGAACCCAGCTCTTCACCACCGCGCCTTTATTGGAGAAAACGATGTGCGCGAGTGTAGTGTCCACCACCACGTTCTGTTCTTGATCGGCATGAATCTGCCCCGGAATTTCCGCCGCGGCAGGCGTCGGAGTCGCAGCCACAGGCGCGGCCACCGGCGGCGGGACCGCCGCTTCCTCCGGATTCGTCGTCTTCGAAGTCGCGGGTTTGTTCGCACCCGGAGCCGGCGCCGATGCCGGCTTATAGATGTAAGGCGTCAGGAACAACACTAATCCCATCAGCACGAATGCGATGAGAAGCCGCGCCTCCATCGAAAGTTCCTTCTTCATACGTTAGCGGACGGGATCCAGCCCCCCTTGATGAAATGGATGACAGCGCACGATGCGTTTCAGCCCTTTGCCAACGCCGCGCCACACGCCGTATTTTTCCACTGCCTGCATCATGTAAACCGAACACGTCGGCTCAAACCGGCACGCCGAAGGCAGCAGCGGTGAAAGCCATCGCTTATAGATACGCAATGTGCCGATCACAAGTGCCCGCATTTTTCGATCACCCTTGCCAACGCCCGTTCAAGATCGGCGAACGGTGCAACAATCGCCGCCTTACGCGGGTTAAGAACGATGTCCCAATTGACAATCGTCCACTCGATCCGATGCAACCGGAAGGCCGAGCGCAGCCGCCGCTTGATTCGATTACGGATAACCGCTCCGCCCAGCGCCTTTGGTACGGTGAGCCCGATCCGTACGCCTGCTCCATCGCCTTCGCGCCGCAGGCAAAACGCGGCGAACAAAGGACCGGATACTCGGGTACCGTGATCATAGACCGTCCGGAAATCGGCGGAGCGCAGAATGCGAGAAGACCTCGGGAACGACTGCTGGCCGCCGGAGCCGGTTTTAATGGGAGTTCCGGACAGCTCTTTCGTCGCTGACCGTCAACTTATGGCGGCCCCGCGCGCGGCGGCGCGAAAGCACGGCGCGGCCATTTTTGGTCTCCATCCGGGACCTGAATCCGTGAGTCTTCGCGCGCTTGCGATTATTGGGCTGAAATGTACGTTTCGGCATGGTCTTTCTTCATCGGCGCCCGACCCTGCTTAGGGTGCCGCACCTGGAGGTCAAATTTGAGACGCTTTCAGTATAGCAGACGCTACAGCTCCAATTTTCCCTTGACGATCATGTCTTTCACCGCGAACTCGACGGTCCTGTACGGCGGCGATACCCCCGGCAGATAGAGCTCGAACGTGACCCGATTGTCCGTCTCCCGCACCTCGCGCGGGAAAGCCATGCGCAGGTAAGTATCGTGCGTGGTGGGAGGGAAATTGCCGGTCATTTTGAACCTTTTGCGCCCCACCCGCATGATGGAATCGCTCTCCATGCGCTTGGTCTGGGAGGCGTCGTCAAAATCCTTGCCGCGATTAATATGGATCGCCAGCACAATTTGCGTCGCCCGATTGTCTTCCATCCACAGCCGGTACTCGGCCTCCATGGGGCTCTCCTCGACCGGCGCATTGCCTTTGCGAACATAGCGCCGCCGCCGCTCCTTCTCGGCTTCCTGCATTAGCCCGGCGGAGGCGATATAGATCTGCACCGGCGCCCCATGCGAATCCTTCCCCGAACTCGGTTGCACCATCTGCCCCCAGGGCGAATCGGTAAACATGCGCACCAGCTCATCGTCAGTCCAATCCGCGGGCGCTTTCGATTCCCAAAAGGATGCAGCCAGGAAGAAAAAGAGAGCAGCCAGGTTCATAACGTCGATTGTGCCAGATCACTCGGTCCGCATGCTTACGAGGCTCGAGGCACGTCGAATCGCAGGCGGAACCGCCTGCGCCACCAACGCAAATCAACACCTCTCAGCATCCTCTTACGCAGGGTCACGGAACCGCCATGCGTGAACATGCGGATAGCGAGGATTCCTCAGCCTTGCCGCTTGCGCCACCGGTACATATGAAAGGTTAGTGTAGATTGGAGGAAGGTTTGGAGAGTTCATGTTAGCCGACCAGCTTCGAGCGTTGACTGAAGGTTACGTTGCGGGTGCAATCTCCACCCCTGACTTTTCCGAACGATTCGCCAGCTTCTACTTCGCTGTCCGCCAACAGCAAGACGCGGCCGGAGCCGCGGGCCGGCTTTGCAACCTTGTAGTAGGTCCGGTGGCCGAATATTCTCGCGGAAATCGCGCCGAGTCGTCGCTGCGTCTGGAGTTGGAAAAGGTACTTTTGGCGGAACGAAGAAGCGTGCAACCGTAGAGAAGCCGATGGTAACGCGAGTGAGCATTCCAGAACGCTGCGGCTGGGCCGGGAGCGACCCGTTGATGCGGGCGTATCACGACGAGGAATGGGGCGTTCCCGAATATGACAGCCGCGCGCTGTGGGAGAAACTTATGCTGGATGGCTTCCAGGCCGGCCTTTCCTGGTCCATCATCCTGCGCAAGCGCGAGGCGTTTCGCAAGGCGTTCAAGCGCTTCAATCCCAAAGCGGTGGCGCGCTTCGAGGAGGCCGATATCGTGCGGCTGCTCAACGACGACGGCATCGTCCGCTCCCGCGCCAAAATCGAGGCGACCATCGGCGGCGCTCGCGCTTATCTCGCAATGCAAGCGGCGGGAGAAGATTTCTCGGCCTTCGCGTGGAATTTTGTGGACGGCAAACCGATTCAAAACAGCAGCGGCATCATTCCCGCCAAGACTCCTCTTTCTGAACAGATTTCCAAGGAACTCAAGAAGCGAGGATTCAAATTCGTGGGTCCAGTCATCGTCTATGCGTGGATGCAGGCCGTTGGAATGGTCAACGATCACGCGCCCGATTGCTTTCGCCGGTAGCACTCAAAAAGGTGCTATCCATAGAAGGGGACACCTATGTTGGATATCACGAAAGACATTCAGTCGCTGACCACCTTTCGCCGCCGGTCCGGCGACTTTATGAAGCAGCTCAAAAAGACCAAGCGCCCGGTCGTGCTGACCGTGAAGGGCAAGGCGCAGGCCGTGGTGCTGGATGCCGGAGCCTATCAGCGGCTGCTCGATATCGCCGCTAAAGCCGATGTATATGAAGGAATTCGCCAGGGGCTGGAAGAATCCAAGCAAGGGCTAGGACGCGACGCCGAAGAATTCTTCGAGGAATTCAGGGCGAAGCATGGCATACCTCGTTAGCATTATGCCTTGCGCCGAGCGTGACCTGGAGGCTATCTACCAGGCGATCAACGCCGAGCGCTCAGACACTGCGTTTCAATGGTTCAACGGATTGGAGCGAGCTCTTTCCACGTTCGACGAAATCGCCGATCGCTGCCCGGTCACCCCGAGGATGCGAGTTTAAGGCATTTGCTTTACGGAAAGAAACCGCACGTCTATCGGGTAATCTATCGCGTCTTGGAGAAACAGAAGCAGCTCCACATCCTCCATATCCGCCACGGCGCGCGGCAACGGTTTAGCGTTGGCGATCTGACATGGTCAACGCCGGGTCGGCCCTGCACGCTTTCATCGCTGGAATCGCGCAGTCAATAAGGCTTGCCGCGATCATGAGCGCCGCCGCTCCTGCGCTCGCCCATGGCGATTTTCCTGCGCCAGGCAGGAATCGCGAACCCCACTGAGCCACAACCACCCCCGCCGCCGTGCCGATTACCGCGATCGTCATCGCTTGCCGCAAAATCATCGCGACTACGCGGCCGCAGCCGGCTCCGAGCGCGATTCTGATGCCGATCTCACGCCGCCTTCGAGTCACTGCGCTCGATACCGCGCCGTATAATCCGGCCAGCGCCAGCAGCAATCCTCCTGCGCCGGTCAGGGCCGCGATTCGCAGGGCGGCCTTGACGCCGAACATCGCGCCGTTATCGAAATATTCGCGCAGCATGCGCACGTCGCTTGCGGGTAGCTCACGCGGAACCACTCCAAAAACGTTTGCGGCGGACTCCACATGCAGCGTCATCCGCGAGGCGTAGTTCTGCGTGTACGGTAAATAGAAAAACGGCCGCGGAGGCTCGTCCCAGCATATGTATTTCGCCGTCTTCACGATGCCGAGCACTTCCACCATCTTTCCTCCAACACGCATCTTTTCACCGACGCCGACGCGTTTCGCCAACTCCTCATTGATGATGATTCCATTTCGATCGTCGAACCCGCGTCCGGCGACCAGCGCCAGGTGCATCACGTCGAAATATTCCGGCGTGACGATGTTCATCCAGACCGTGGCTTCTTCGCTGTCCCCAATGCGGATCTGGCGCTGCGCGGCGGTCATCGAAAGCGGGACGCTTTGGGCCAGAGCCACGCTCCGCACTCCGGGCAAGGCTTTGACGCGCTCCATCAATTGGCGATAGAAGGCGCGCGTGCGCGCTTCGTCATACCCGCTCTGCGCAGGGTCGAACGTCATCACTGAGATGTGATCGGTGCGATAGCCCAGATCGGCGTTCCTGGCCGCGTTGAATCCTATTAATAAAGACCCGCCGGTCGCCGTCAAAGCTGTCGCCAGGGCGACCTCGACTATCGCGATCAGGTTGTGTGCCCTGATTCGAACCAGGCAAATCAGAGTCGCCGCGCAGGCCAGAGCGACCGCACGGCCATCGATGCGGGCGGCAATCGAAATAGAAAAATCCGTCGGCAGGACGATAGATCGCCGCAGAATCTGGATCACGATCCAAGCCAACGGCAGCCCTAGCGCGCAGCCCAGGGCGGCAATCGCCGTTGATTCACGCAAGGACTCGCCGAGTAGTCTGGTGCGGCTCGCGCCTAATGCGAT
>JBEKPC010000040.1:0-35791 GCA_049521155.1 Bryobacteraceae bacterium | reverse complement strand
TGCCTTGGAGAGGGAATCGAAACAGAAGCAGGAAGCCCGCCGCAAGAGGCAGGAAGAACTCGACGCCCCGCTTGCTCCACTGGACGGCAACGCGCTCGGCGCGGCTTTGCTGAAGCAGCTCGGCTTCAAGTAAACACGGCCCATAATTATTTGCGAATGTCCGCATGCTTACGCATGGCGGTTCAGTGGCCGAGGTATTGTAGTATGGCTTCGAGGTTCAGGATATGTCGATTGATCGCCGGTCTTTCGTGGTCGCCGCTGCAACCACCGCTGCCATCCTTCCGGCCCGCCTGCTGGGCGCGGCGGACCAGCAGCGAGATCCGCTGGGCGTGCGGGACGACTTTCCCATCGTTTCCGACCACGTCTTTCTCAATTCGGCCTATATCGCCCCTGTGCCCCGGGCCGTGGTCGCCGCGAGCCACGCATTTGTTGAAGCGAAAAGCGCCCGGCCCATGCAACTCAGCGCTCTGATGACCACCAATGAGGCGGTTCGAGCGCAGTTCGCGCGGATCGTGAAGGCCAAGCCCGAGGAAATCGGCCTTCTCTATTCGACGGGAGAGGGTGAAAATGTCATCGCCAACGGCATCGGCTTGAAGGCGGGAGACAACGTAGTGATCGACGACCTGCACTACAACACGGAATTCGTTCTCTATCGGGCTCTGGAGGCCTCGCGCGGCATCGAACTGCGAATCGTGAAGAATCGGGACGGTGCGGTAACCGCCCACGATTTCGAACCGCACATCGATAAGCGTACCCGCATCGTATCGGTTGCCTGGATATCGCACCTGAACGGATTCCGGCATGATATGCGGCCCATCGCCGATCTGGCGCATGCGCACGGGGCACTATTCTATGCCGACGCGGTGCAGGCGGTTGGGATGATCGATGTCGATGTCCGGGCCTCCGGCGTGGATGCGCTGTGCTGTGGCTCCTACAAATGGTTGATGGCGGAATTTGGCGTCGCGCCGTTTTTCGTGAGCGAAGGATACATCGACCGCATTCAATCCGACCGCATTGGAGAATTCTCGGTCGCGCATACTGAGCCCGATTACCGCTATCAACTTTTGAAAACCGCGAGGAAGTTCGAGGCCACCAGCCCGGCCTTCGGCGCCGTCTCACAGTTACAGGCAAGCCTTTCTTATCTTGAAAGGACCGGCATTGGGCGTATCGAGGAACACACGGTGGGGCTGGCGCGACAGCTTCACGAAGGGCTGGTGAAACAAGGCCACAAAGTGTTCACTCCGCCGGAAAACCGGTCTTCCATCGTGACGTTCCACTGCGGCAGGCCGGTCCCTGAGGCTCGCGCGGCGTTCCAGGCCGCCAATATCGAAGTGACTGTGCGCGCCGGCCAGCTACGCGTCTCACCCGCGCTTTTCAATAACGCGGATGAAATCGAAAAGTGTCTGGACGTGACGAAGCGTCTGGTTTAATATTCGCGGCCGATCGTGGCACTCAGAGCGTCGACGCGGCACGCAAAAGTGTGTGCGACGCAAACACCGGTTGACAACGATCAAATACTTGTGTAGCCTAGGCCTATTCTACATATGCCTACAAAAGCTAAAGATCAGCGAGATCTGTTTCGGGGAACGCTGGAACTGATGATTCTTCGCTCCCTGCTGCGCGAACCGATGCATGGTTATGCGCTGGTGCAGCACATCAAGCAGCGATCGAACGATTTTCTCCAGGTGGAGGAAGGCTCCCTTTACCCCGCGTTACAGCGATTGCTCCGGGAGGGCCTTCTCAAGGCGGAATGGGAGAACTCCGCCTCGAACCGCAGAGTGCGTACTTACCGCGTCACTCCGGCCGGCAAGAAACACCTGGAGAGAGAGATCTCCAGCTTCGAACGGATGGTGCAGGCGATCACGATGGTACTTTCGCCGGTGAAGTCATAGGAGGGTGAATGAATTGGCTGAAGCATGTATTAACCCGGCGGCGTATCTACAGCGACCTTTCAGAAGAGATTCAACAGCATGTTGTCGAAAAGACAGAAGCGCTGGTGGCCGGGGGAATGAGCCGCGCGGAAGCGGAGAAGCAGGCCCGGCGCGAGTTCGGGAACGTGACCGGCATCGAAGAACGGAGCCGCGAGGCTTGGGCGTGGCCCATCGCCGATAGCTTCATGGGGGATGCAAAGTTCGCGATGCGCCAATTGCGCAGGAACTATGGCTTTGCGCTGACCGCGATTCTGACGCTCGCGCTGGGCATCGGCGCAACCACCGCGATTTTCAGCCTGGTGAATGCGGTTCTGCTACAGCCCTTGCCGTTTCCGGAGCCGGATCGATTGGTGTGGCTGAGTCAACAAGACCATTCGTTGCCGGGGATGGTTACGGAGGCTCTCAGCTATCCGGATTATTTCGATTGGCGCGCGCAAAACCGCACCTTCAGCGGCTTGGCTTCCTATGCGGGGAGCACAGCGATCCTCCAATCGGAAGGTGAGCCGCGGCATCTGGATGCGATGACAGTCTCGGCGAACCTGTTTCGAGTGTTGGGTGTGGGTCCAGCGCTCGGCAGAGATTTTCTGCCGGATGATGAAAAACCAGGTAATCGTGCGGTGATGTTGAGCTACTCGCTTTGGCAGTCCGCGTTTGGTTCGGCGCAGGACATCTCATCGAAGACGATTCGGCTGGGCGACCACAGCTACGCCGTTGCAGGTGTAATGCCCGAAGGATTCCAGTTTCCGATCGAGGGGACGGCGCCCGCTTTGTGGATCTCGCTCTCAGACGACGCGGAAGGAAAAGACCCGAAGACCGGCCAGCGCGGCTACGATTGCCTGGACGTGATCGGTCGATTGAAACCTGGAATGAAGCTGGCGCAGGCGAAGTCGGATCTCAGCTTGATTGCCGCCAACCTGGCGCGTCAGTATCCCAACAATAACAAATGGTACACCTCGGCAATCGTCGAGCCCGAATTGCAACATGTGATCGGCGATACCAGGCCCGCATTGCGAATCCTGTTTGGCGCAGTCACTTTGGTGCTCCTGATTTCGTGTGCTAACGTTGCAGGTTTATTATTAGCCCGAGGTTCCCGCAGAAGCGCGGAGTTCGCACTGCGCGCCTCGATTGGCGCAAGCCGGGCGGCGATCGTCCGCCAGTTGCTGGTGGAATCCGTGGTGCTGTCGTTCTGCGGAGGAATCGCGGGTGTGGCGCTGGCGTACGCGCTGTTGCGAGGCATGGTCCATGTGATGCCAATGAACATCCCGCGCATGGAACATGCGGTGATCGATGGGACGGTGCTGGTGTTTGTCGTGGTTGTCTCCGCGATCACGGGTCTTCTATTCGGTGTCTTGCCGGCGTTGCGCATGTCGCAGTTAAGGCCGGTGCAGGCAATGCGTGAAGGGTCCAGAACTGTCGCAGGAGGGCGTAGGGAAGGCCGTGTTCACGGCGCATTGGTGGTGGCGCAGACTGCCATCGGATTGGTTTTGCTAGTGGGCTCCGGGTTGTTGATTCGTAGTTTAGTCCGCATCGTCAACGTGGACCCGGGATTCGATCCGAAGCAGGTTTTGACGGCCAGGATTGCCGTATCTTTCGACAGGTTGGACCACGACCAGCACCTTCAGTTTTATAGTCAACTACTAGCGCGGCTTTCCGCATTGCCTGGCGTAAAGTCCGCCTCGGCCGGGTGGCCGCTGCCGATGAGTGACAGTAACGCCAGTATTTCGTTCAGCATTGAAGGACGGCCCATCGCCAAAGGAGACGAGCCAAGCGAATCGCTGGGCATAGTCATGCCCGGTTATTTCGAGACGATGCATATCCCGCTTCTTTCCGGACGCAATTTTGGAGAGCAAGACGGCATCCATGCGTTGCCGGTGATGATCGTCAACGAAGCCTTCGCCCGCAAGTACTTTCCGCAAGAGAATCCATTGGGAAAGCGCATCCAACCGGGGATAGGAGACGGAATCGTCGATCATCCGATGCGCCAGGTGATTGGCGTGGTGGGAGATATCAAACGGAGAGGTTTGACGGTCGCCGCGGGACCTCAGTTTTTCCTGCCTTACTCACAGGCGTTGGTGACCAATCCGTTTCTGACGATCCGCGCGAGCGGCGATCCAGCGGCGCTACAGGGCGCGCTCCGTGCGGCGGTTCATGATCTGGACAAGGGTGTGCCTGTCTACCAGGTTGCGAGTCTCGACGATTATGTCGCGAAGTCGGTGGCGATGCCTCGTTTCCAGACATCCCTGCTGACCTGTTTTGCGGGGATTGCGCTGCTGCTCGCGGCGATCGGATTGTACGGTCTGCTGTCTTACATGGTGGTGCAGCGCACGCTCGAGATCGGCGTGCGGATGGCGCTGGGCGCGAAGAAGTCGGATGTGCTCGGCATGATTGTGCGGCGGGGCATGACACTCGCGCTGATCGGACTGGGAACCGGCCTCGTGATTTCCGCGATGGTGACGCGTCTGCTGTCGGGGATGCTCTACGGCATTCGCCCCACCGATCCACTGACCTTCGCTACGATGGCCGGCGTTTTACTTCTGGTCAGCTTTCTGGCGAGTAGTATTCCCGCATACCGCGCCGCTCAATTGGACCCGATAGAGACGCTGCGGGAGCAATAGGTCACTTCGCTTTGTGGGCGCGAATGATGACGCGGTAATTGTTTTCAGCGTTCAGATTGATCAGGGCAATGAAGGTCCGGCCCTGGTATTTGCCGATGGTGCCGGATTGAGAAACGGCCGAAACTTCGTAATCGGCGGGCAGCAGCACGGTGTTGCGCAGGCCGTGCAGAGTGCGGTCGAAGATCAGGTCGCCGTTTTCGGCTTTGTAACCGGGATCCTTGAGAACGCCGGTGATTTTGATGTGCGCGCTTTGTTTATCGTCGGTGATGGGAACGTCGAGCTTGATGACGTCATGCACGGGGGCGAAGATTTTGGCGGTATCGAGGTCGATCACTTTCAGGTCTTGCAGTTTAAGATAGGCGAGCGAATCGAGCTTGGCGTTGGTGCCTTTGCGGTAGTCGCTATAACTCTGATCGACCTTGATCGTGTGGGTTTCCGGCACGTCGAGATCGTAAAGAGTCTTGATGTCGTCAAAGAACATATCGGTATATTGCGTCGGCGGAAATCCCGCGGTAGTTTTGCGGGCGTGGATCGTGACCGGATTGCTTTGGCCGCTAGGGTTGGCGAAAGCAAGTTTGAGGCGTCCATCGGCGGTGGTGCTGAGCTGAGCGGCGACGTTCGAGGAGATAAACGCGAAACCGGGCGGAAGCAGCACACCCAGGCGATAGCCGGCGAGACTGCGCACCCAGACAATATCCTCGCCATGCATCATATAAGTGCGCGGGTCCTTGTAAGTCTTGTAAATCAACACGCGGCCGACTCCACCTTCGGGCACGGGAATGGGCAGAGTGGCGTGGATGGAGTGCGTTTCGGGGTCGCTCGCCTCCGGACCGTAGGTGAACTTGAGAGGCTTGCCGGTGCGGGGGTCGAACACTTCGACATCTGAGCCTTCGCTGCCGCCGCGCGTGGCGTTGACCAACTCCGTCGCTCCGACGCGATCTTCTTCCGGTAGAAATCTGATGCGAAAACTTTCCGAGCCCGGCGCGAGGATCGCATATTCGGTGTAGGCATCCTGCGACCACAGGCGCGTCACCGGAGGCATGGGACGCAGCGAGCCATCGGGATTGGTCCCGCCCGGAAATGGATTGTTCGCGCCGCCTCGCCGGCCTTGCGCGAAAACCACAGAGGTCGCCAACAGGGCGCCAAGAAGGGCTCTTCGAAGGTTGTTCATAGTTTAATTTTTCGAATTCGTGGGCGCTGTCGGCGGAGGGGTTACGGGTTTGGGAGGCATGGGCGGCGCTTCGAAGCTGCCTCGGCCGACCGTGGTATCCAGACCGCCGGCGGATTCACGGCCATCCTTTTCCATGCCGGCATAGCGGACGGCTTCGCTGACCTCAGCCTCTTTAGCGCCCAATTTGCGGAGCAGATCAGCGGTCTGCACTTCAGTCTTGAAAACGTCGGGATAAAAGACGCCTTCGGCGATCACCAGCGGCGACCAGCCTTTCTTATCGACCACATCCAGCTTCGCGCCGTGGTCGAACAGGAACTGGACAATCTCGTTGGCGCCGCGCAGAGCGGCTCCGTGCATCGCGGTGCGGCCAATATCGTCGATGTGGTTCACGTCAGTGTCATGTTCGAAGGCGATTCTGACACACTCCATGGCTTCCTCATTGGTGCCCGGACTTTCGGCAACGCGATAGACACCCACTCCTGCCGCGGCTTCGAGCGGTGTGATGTGTTCGTTGGTGGAAAGAGTAGGATCGGCGCCCAGGGCGAGCAGAACGCGCATCATCTCCGGATCGGCTCCCTTGGCGGCGAGAAGAAAGGGAGCGGCTCCGATGCGCTTCAGTTTGCCGAGGTTGCCGTCGATGGGTTCCTTGGTTTCGCGGGCGTTCACATTGGCCCCGTGTGCGACCAGAGCCTTGGCGAAGCCGATGCTGTCGACATTGCCGGAGGGTACGGCGGCGGGAGTTTTGTGGATATTAGGACGGCGGGTCCAAACTACTTGATGCATCGCGGTGAAACCGGAGCCATCGGCGTTGGGGCGCGCGTCATGATCCAATAGCACGACGCCAAGTTCATAGCGGGCGTTCATCGCCGCCAGAACCAGCGCGCAGGTGCCGTCCGATAGCGTTTCGTTGGGATCGGCGCCGGCGGCGAGCAGGGCTTTCACGACAGGAATGTGGCCGTTGCGGACGGCGAACAGGAGCGGCGTGAAATCGGTGGGCCGGGGTGCGCGCCGTACCGCCGGCGCGGGTTTGCCGTCGGGAGCAGGTTTTTCATCTGAAGGCGCTTTCACGTCCTTGGGGGCGGTAGCATCGACCGCGGCCGCCTTTCGATTGGCGGGCGGTTCGTCGTCAGGATCGATGGGAGGGGGCGGCGGCGCTTTGGAGCGGGCATGCATGTCCGCGCCGGCTTTAAGCAGCGCTTGCACGACTTCAACATGCCCTTCGGCGGCGGCCCACATAAGCGCGGTCTGGCCGCGCCAATTCTCCTTGGCGTTTACATCGGCGCCGTTTTTGAGAAGTACCTGGACAGCATCGAGCTTGCCGGTTCGGGATGCGGTCATCAAGGCCGTTTCGCCCTCGGGCAATTTCGAGTTGGTATCGGCCCCCGCGCGGATCAGTTTTTCGATCATCGCGGCGCTGCCATTGGTGCAAGCCAGAGAGAGAGGCGTGACACCATATTTGTTGACGGTGGTCGCCTTCGCACCGGCGCGCAGCAGAATATCGGCGATCTCCACTTCGTCCATGCGGGACGCCCACTCCAGGGCTGTGGTGCCGTCGGGTTCGGCCGCATTCACGTCGGCGTGGTTGCGCAAAGCCTGCTGGACCCCGGCTTTGTTTCCGTCGCGCGCGGCTTCGATCAGGGGGCTGACGTTTTCCGAGCCGTAGGAGAGTAAACAGCTCACGATACAGCTCGCTATCCAGATGAAGGAGCGCATCATGTTCCTTATTAGAGAGCGGCCAGGCCTTGCGGCATGCGCAGAGGGCCGGTGCTGTCGCCCAGGCGATCCACTTCCACGCCGACCTTATCGAGAAGGCTGACGAACATGTTAGACATAGGTGTGTTTTCCGGGAACTGCAAGTATCGTCCGCCCTTCAACGTGCCCGCGCCGCCGCCCACCAGGACCGCGGGCAGGTTGGAATGATCGTGCTTGTTGCCGTCGCTGATGCCGCCTCCGTAGAGGAACATGGAATGGTCCAACAGAGTGCCATCGCCGTCGGGCGTGGATTGCATTTTTTCCAGGAAGCCGGCGAACAGCGTCATGTGATAAGTACAGATTTTCGCGTACTTTTCGATTTTTTCGGGATCGTTGGTGTGATGGGAGATGGAGTGGTGGCCGTCTGCGACGCCGACGTTGGGGTACGAACGGCTGCTAAATTCGCGCGCTAGCTGCATGGTGGCGACGCGGGTGATATCGGCGCGATAGGCGAGCCATTGCAGATCGAACATGAGCTTGGCGTGCTCTTCGAAATTCTCGGGGATGCCGACCGGCCGTTCCAGATTCGCCGGCATGGCGTCGCCGCCGGTTTGCTGCGCGGCGCGGTTGATCCGCTGCTCAATTTCGCGGACAGAATCCAGGTATTCGCTGACTATGCCGCGGTCGGAGGCTCCCAGAGTGTTCTTGAGACTGGCCATTTCAAGCGAGACGGAATCGAGAATGCTGCGATTTTTGCGCATCTCCGAAAGACGTTCCGCCGCGGTGCCACCGAGTCCGAACAGACGCTCGAAGACGATGCGCGGATTGTTTTCCATGGGCAGAGGCATGGTGGGAGTGCGCCACACGAAGGTGTTCATATACACGCAACTGTAGCCATCGTTACAGTTGCCGACCATATAGTTGGGTTCGAGAGCGAGCTCGAGCGACGTGAGCTGGGTATCCTTACAAAGATGCTTGGCCGCGATCTGATCGACCGTAGTTCCAGCCTGCACGTCCGCTCCTTCAGTGAGTTTAGGATGGACTCCGTTGAGCCAAACGGAACTGGCGCGCGTATGTTCGGCATCGCCATCGCCCAAACCTTCGGCCTGATGATGGGCCAGGCCGCCGAGCAGAGTGACCTGATCTTTCACTTTTTCGAGAGGCTTCAGAATCGGCGACAGCTCCAGCGTGGGACTCGTGGATTTGGGCCACCAATAAGGCTGGGAGACGCCGTTGGGGATGTAGACGAACCCCAGACGCTGCACCGGCTTGGCCGCGGTATTCTCCATGGCGGAGAGCGCCGGGACCATGGCGTCCAGCAGAGGCAGGCCGAGCATGGCCGCACCGGCGCCGCGAAGAAACGTTCGTCGGGGAAGAAACTTCTTCTCAATGAACATCTACTCTGATCTCCTCATTTGAAATGGCTGGCTGTCGATGATGTCCAGAACCAGGGTGGAAAAACGGTAATCGTTGCGCGCGGAGTCGCGCACAATGGAGCGAATCGCAGGCATATCGTAATATTCGACGCCGCGGCCGAGAGCATAGATCAGCAGCTTTTCAGTCACGGTGGTCACGAAGCGTTCGGGGCGGCTGAGCAGGGCGGTGCGTAATTCGGCGGGTCCGTTGAACATGGTGCCGTCGGGAAGTTTGCCCGATGCGTCGATGGCGGCGCTGCCTTCCGTGCGCACCCAAGGCACGGCGGGAGTGTTATCGACATTGCGCCAGACGCCGACGGCATCGAAATTTTCGAGCGCGAAGCCGGTGGGTTCGATCACCGCGTGGCAATTGGCGCAGACCGGATTTTCGCGGTGGATGGCCATGCGTTCGCGCATGGAGAGCACCTTCCCGTTCACGTTGTTGTTCTGGTTGAGAGGCGGAACCACGGCAGGCGGCGGGGCGGGCGGATTGCCAAGAATATTTTCGAGGATCCATTTGCCGCGCACCACCGGCGACGTGCGATCGTTGTGGGAGGTGACGGTGAGGATACTTCCCTGCCCCAGCAATCCTCCGCGGACGCCGGCCTGATCGCCCAGAGAGACGCGCCGGAAATGGCTGCCATAAACGTTGGGGATGCCGTAGTGGCGGGCCAGGCGCTCGTTCAAATAGGTGTAGTCCGCGTTGAGCAGGGTGAGAACCCCATGGTCCTCATGAATGATGCTGCCGAAGAAGAGCTCGGTTTCGCGGCGCATGTCCTGGCGCAGGCCTTCATCAAAATCGGGGAACATGTCCAGGTTGGGTGTCGCGGCGGGCAGGTTGCGTAAGTACAGCCATTGTCCGGCGAAATTATCAATCAGAGCGCGGGAGCGGGAATCGGCCAGCATGCGGCGCACTTGTGCGTGCAGAATCTCCCGATCGCGTAGTTTACCGGCCACGGCAAGATTGACCAGCTCGTCGTCGGGAATGCTGCTCCATAAAAAGAAGGATAGGCGCGAAGCCAGTTCCAGATCGGTGACGCGATAGTTGGTTTTGGGAGCGATATTGGCGGGATCGCGCTCGACCCGAAACAGGAATTCAGGACTTACCAGCATGCGGCGGATCGCGACTTGAATGCCTTGCTCGAAATCGCCCTCTTTGCGGCCGTCCTTATAAGAGGACATCAGGATGGCTGTATCGGCAGCGGTGACGGGGCGGCGATAGGCGCGGCGAGCGAGAGTGGAGAGAATCTTTTCGGCGCAGGGCGATTCTTCGGCGGCGGTGGCCGGCTGACAGATGAAGATTCGCTTGCGGCTGGGAGTGTCCGCGCCCGCTTTCGCTTCGGCCACGTTGAGCGGGCCGGTAACGATGACGGCTGCGACGTGCGGCTGCGACAAGTTGACGCCGTTGCCGCCGGAGTTATCGAGGCGCTTGAAAGGTTCGCGCAGGCCGGTGTCTTCCGCGTGGTCCTTCATTAAGAAGGCCACGCCGATATCGCACGGACCGGCTTTCAGGGCGATCCGGAAATGGAGGTCTTCGTCGGCCTCTTTCTTCACGGTTTTTACGATTTTTTCGGTCTTGTCGGGCGCGGCCGAGGCGCCTTTAGCTGCGGGGCGATCAGGAGGGACCGGTTTGACCGTGAATCGTTTGGTTTCGGCTCCATCGATGCTGATTTCCAAATCGTGAGGCTCGGATAGGCCGCTGATGGTCGATCCGCTGGCCCTTTGAAGCTGGACGCGGATATCGTATTCGGCATCGGCGGGAACAATGTGGTGGAGCAGGGCGCCTCCGCGAGTACCGAAGGGCAATCCTTCGATGTGTTCGTATTGAGGAAGCTGAGGGGAAAGGCGATAGGTAATCGCTTCCGGAGTGCGCGGAGGTTCGCCGACGGCCAGACGCCCGATGGTTCCGGCGACCGACAAATAGCGCTCCATCAGGGTTTGCGAGACTTTCAGGACTCCCGCGATGTTATCGAACCCGTAGCTGCCATCGTCGGCGGGAAGAAGGTCGGCCGTATTGACGTCGAGCGCGAGAAGATCGTGAATGGCGTTCTGATATTCGGCGCGATTGAGGCGATGCAAGGCCTCCGTGCGGCCGGCATCGGGATGGGCCGCGGCGGAGGAATCCAGCTCCGTTTCGAGCCACGACGCGAATCCATCGTAGGCGGGCTTGGCGGGTCTGGGCATACCCACGGGAGGCATCACACCGGCGCGCAGTTTACGCACCACCTTCTCATAGGTCGCGGCGTGCGCACCGGGGTCCGCCAGATCCGCCGTAGAGAGTACGAGTCCGCCGGATTTTACTTGCGGGGAGTGACAGGAAACGCAGTATTGTTTCAGAATCCCTTGTTGCTGGGTGAGTGTGGCGGAGGGTTTGGCGGCGGTCTGCGGACCTGCGCCGATGGAAGTGGATTGCGTTGCGAGAAAGCCCACCCCGCTGAAAAGCAGGAGGTAGCGGCTGGTCAATTTTCGTGCTAACAGATGCCCGTCCATGAAGTCCGTTGGCCAGACGAGTCGGGGTCTAGGTTAAAAGAAGTGTACCCGTACTGTCATAGGACTGTCAATTGTCCACAACGGAAGGCACGCGGGCCGCATTCACGAGTATAGATGAGTATAATCGACGCAGGAGAAATCCCGTGATCAAGCCATGCCTCTACCTGATCCTCGCAGCATCCGTTTTGTCCGCCGTCTCAAACGATAAGCCGTTGCTGCTGCGGCATCCCGCCGTCAGCCGGACCCAGATCGTGTTCAGCTTCGCCAACGACCTGTGGAGCGTGGGCCGTGAAGGCGGCGTGGCGATTCGCCTCACCACGGGCGCCGGAGCTGAGTCGGAGCCCATGTTTTCTCCCGACGGTTCGCAGATCGCCTTCACCGGCGAATACGATGGCAACGTCGATGTATTCGTGATCCCGGCATCCGGCGGAACGCCGAAGCGTCTCACCTATCACCCGGGCGCGGATTATGTGGTCGGTTGGACACCCGATGGCAAGCAGGTTCTTTTCGCCTCCGGCCGCAGCAGCTATTCGAACTTCAGCCGACTCTTCACCGTATCAGTGACCGGCGGTTTCGAAACGCAGCTTCCCTTGGACCGCGCGGTATATGGCTCTTTTTCGCCCGACAGCTCCAAGATCGCCTACGTTCCCACCGATCAATGGCAGCCCGCCTGGAAGCGCTATCACGGAGGACAAACACGTCCCATCTGGATCGCCACGCTGGCCGATTCGAGCGTCGTGAAAATTCCGCGCGATAATTCGAACGACTTCAATCCCATGTGGATCGGCGATACGATTTACTTCCTTTCGGACCGCAATGGCCCGGTCACTTTGTTTGCCTACGACACCAAATCAAAGAGTGTGACTGAGGTTATTAAGAATGACGGTCTGGATTTAAAGACCGCCGCAGCGGGACCGGACGCGATTGTTTACGAACAGTTCGGCGCGCTGCACGTTTACGATTTGAAGACACACAAACAGCATGCGGTTGAGGTAAAGCTGGCGGGCGATTTTACTGACATCCGCCCCCATTTCCGCAAGCTGACGCCAAACGAGATTCACGCCGCTGCGATTTCCCCCACCGGCGCTCGCGCTGTGTTCGTCGCCCACGGCGAGATCTTCACCGTTCCCGCCGAGAAAGGCGACATCCGGAACCTCACCAACACAGTGGCCGTAGAAGAGCGCGATCCGGCATGGTCGCCCGATGGCAAGTCGATCGCCTATTTCTCAGACGCTTCAGGCGAGTATGCCCTGGACATTCGCGATCAGAACGGCATGGGCGCGGAGCAGCGTATCGGGTTGGGAGATCCCCCCACGTTCCCCTATTCGCCGCGCTGGTCCCCCGATAGTAAGAAGGTCGCCTACACCGATAAGAAGCTGAATGTCTGGTACCTCGATCTCGAAAAAAAGGCACCCCAGCGCATCGATGCCGATACCTACGCCGGGCCAATGGCGATGAATCCGGCCTGGTCGCCCGATAGTAAATGGATCGCCTACACCAAGAAGCTGAAGAGCCATCTCCACGCTGTGTTCGTGTATTCGCTCGACCAGAACAAGACGTTTCAGCTCACCGATGGAATGAGCGATGCGGCCGACGCCGTTTTCGACAAGGACGGCAAATACCTCTATTTCACCGCCAGCACAGACACCGCTCTCAGCACCGGCTGGCTGGATATGTCGAGCCTCCAGCGTTCCGTTTCGCGCAGTGTCTATGTCGCGGTGCTGACCAAGGATCTCCCCTCGCCGCTGGCCCCGGAAAGCGACGAAGAGAAGCCTGTGGAAGCCAAAAAGCCGGATGACGCCAAGAAAACGGATGACAAGAAAGATCCCGTCGTCGCCATCGATTTCGATAACATCAGCCAGCGCATTCTCGCCTTGCCGATTCCATCCAGGAACTATACGGCCCTCGCCGCCGGAAAACCCGGTGTGTTGTTCCTGGTGGAGGCGCCGGCTACACCTTCCTCTACGCCCGGACCCCAATCGACGCTTCACATGTTCGACTTGAAAACGCGCAAGACCGAGAGAATCCGTGAAGGCATGGGCGGTTTGATTGTGAGCGCGAACGGGGAAAAGATGCTGTACCGGCAAGGTCAGCAGTATTTCATTACACCGGCGGGCAAACAGGCAGGCGATGCGCCTAAACCCCTTCCCCTCGATTCCATGGAGGTGTGGGTCGACCCGCGCGCCGAATGGGAGCACATGTATCACCAGGTCTGGCGCGACGAGCGTGACTTTTTCTACGATCCTGGCCTCCACGGCCTGAACCGCGCGGCGATCGAAAAGAAATACGAGCCTTATCTCGAAAACATCGCCAGCCGCGAAGATCTGAACTATCTGTTCGAAGAAATGCTGGGCGAAATGACGGTCGGCCACATGTTCATCGGCGGAGGCGACCAGCCCGAAGTCAAACGCATCCGCGGCGGTCTGCTGGGCGCCGATTACACTATCGAAAACGGACGCTACCGTTTCGCGCACGTTTATAACGGGGAGAATTGGAATCCGCGCCTGAATGCTCCGCTGACCCAGCCCGGTACCAACGTCGCCGCCGGCGAATATTTGCTCGCCGTCCAAGGACGCGATGTTCAGCCACCCGCGAATCTATACAGTTTCTTCGAGGAAACGGCGGGAAAATCGATTGTCATTCGCGTCGGTCCGGACCCGAACGGCGCCAACTCGCGGGAAGTCACGGTAGTGCCCGTCGCCGACGAACGTGCTCTGCGCAACTACACTTGGATCGAAGACAACCGCCGAAAGGTAGATCAGATGAGCGGCGGCCGCATCGGCTACGTCTATATGCCGGACACGGCCAACGGCGGCTACGCCAATTTCAACCGCTATTTTTTCAGCCAGGTGGGCAAGGAAGGCGTCATCATCGATGAGCGTTTCAACGGCGGGGGTGACATCGCCGATTATGTGATCGACTATCTGCGCCGCCCTCTGGTGGGCCGCTTCACGATGCGTGAAGGGGAGGACATCACGGTTCCCATGGAAGGAATCTTCGGAGCCAAGGTCATGATCACCAACGAAATGGCCGGCTCCGGCGGCGACGCCATGCCGTGGCTGTTTCGGAAAGCGGCCATCGGCCCGCTGGTCGGGATGCGGACCTGGGGCGGATTAGTGGGCCACTACACCGGTCCCGGCGATTTGATCGACGGCGGCAACGTTGGTACGCCAAACCTCGCGTTCTACAATCTGGACGGCGCCTGGGACATAGAAAACAACGGCGTGTCGCCGGACTTCGAGGTCGAGATGGACCCCAAGCTTGTGCGGGTGGGCCACGACCCGCAGCTTGAGAAAGCGATTGAAGTGGTGTTGCAGGGACTGAAAAAGAACCCCGTGAAATACGGCACCCGGCCGACCTATCCGGACTATCAGAAAAAAGGATCGCCCCAATAAGGCTAACGCCGAAGGCGAACCGGAGTGTAAGAAACCTGCACCAATTGGAGACTACCCAACTGGAGGCAAGATAGAACTTCGGTGGATCGGGGCACACAAGACGCGCTGTATGCGGAGGCAAGCGCCGCGAACACTGCCGCTATCCGCCGGTTGGCCCGTGGTTATGAGGCCAATCCCGACCGGCAGCGAGATCTGCTTCAAGAGATCTATATCGAGTTGTGGGTGAGCCTTGGGTCGTTTGA
Source organism: Bryobacteraceae bacterium (assembly GCA_049521155.1). Lineage (GTDB taxonomy): Bacteria > Acidobacteriota > Terriglobia > Bryobacterales > Bryobacteraceae > Palsa-187. The sequence goes on along the minus strand of JBEKPC010000040.1, from coordinate 20,840 downwards.
CGGCCGTTGCAGCTTGCGGACTTGGGTCTATCGCATTGCGCACAATGTAGGTGCTTCCCATGCTGCTCGAGATCGCCGGTTGAACTCCCGGCTGGTGGACTTGGAAACGCTCGAAGCTCGAATATCCTCGGGCGACGGCAAAGCAGAGGTTGAGCGCCGGCACTCAGCGGCCATCCTTCTGGATCTGATTCACAGACTCAAACCTTTAGACCGCCAGGTCATCATGCTCTACCTCGAAGGCGAGGCGGCCGGATCGATCGCGGAGGTGACCGGGATCAGCGCCAGCAATGTGGCCACGAAAATTCACCGAATCAAGAAGATGCTTAAACAGAAATATCTCGAAGGAGCCGCCGATGCCAGAATCTAACGAACCACGCGAAGCTGACACGCCCGAGACCGCCTGGAAATCGGGGGGAATGGAGGAAGAGCGAAGCATGCGAATCGCGCCGACGCCAGAGGAGTTGTGCGCCATGGCGCAATCCCGAGAGAAACTCAACGCCCGCGTGATCCGAGGCGTAGTGGTCGTTACGGCGGCCCTCGCCGTAGCTCTTCTCTACAACGTTTACAGAATCGATCAGCCATGGATCAGGTTCGGCCAAGCATGGACGCTATGCGTAATCGTCTACCTGTTCGGGCCTGCATTTGAACGTAAGCGTCGACGCAGTGGCGCCAGCGAGCCGTGCGCTCAGTTTCTTGCGAGGCAGCATGAGGAGAGACGGCGCGGCTACCTGCGCATCCGGCATCGCTTGTTCCTGCTCATCCCCGGTATCGTGGCGTCCTGGTGGGGCGGCGGGCCGCTGGCTGTAGCGAAAGCCCGAGGCCTCGACCCTTCCTCCTGGCTATTTCACTTTTACGCCGGGCCTTGGCTGTTTGTGATTATCGGGATGGTCCTAATGCTCGTATGGTTCGCCTTCGGAAAAGCAGCCGAAAAGGCCGCTCAGGAGCGCGAAGAGTTTCAGCGCATAATCGCGCATTAGGCGAGTGCAATCCTCACTCGTCAGTCAATCTCGACAGGTGGATAGGATTCAACGTACTCCTCTCCATTGCAGCCATAATAGCGACGTTTCGCCCCGCGAAATCGACATCGTAACGGACAATCCCTGCGCGCCATGTCGCCGCGAGGAACTCCGGGAACGTGCTCTCCCCGGCCTGATCGGTTCGCAGTGCCCTGATGAGTGCTTCCCGGTCGAAAGCCGGTACGTCTGTGGTGCCGGATACCAAGGGCGTACCCGGAATGACGACCGGCCCTTCGTTCGTCAGGTACAGACTCTGGCACGAGGGCAGCAGCCACAGGTTTTTCGTTACTCCGGCGCGCCGCAACACCTCGGCCAGATAGGGAAATCCGCCGACCTTCGTCCGGTTTGCCATGGCCCGTTTCTGCGCCGTCTCTAAATTATCAATCGCCTTGCTCATGCGTTTCTCCTTTTTGAGATTCATTTGGTAAGCCGATTCTTCAACTCATCAATAAAGGATAAAACAGGAAATGGAAGGCGGCTTTGATTGAACCCGATAAGGACAACAATGAAAAGGAGATGGAGACCTATTTTGATGGTCTTGCGACTTGGCGTAGTCTCGGTATAACATACGCAATATGCCTCCGGCGGCTCGGGTGACCGATCTCCACACCTGTCCCATGGTGACCGGCATCGTTCCTCATGTCGGCGGGCCGATCATACCGGCTTGTGAGCCTACCGTGCAAATCGGGTTCTTTCCGGCGGCGCGGATCACGGATCAGGCGACTTGCGTCGGGCCGCCTGATGCGATTGCCGCGGGATCGCCGACGGTGCTGATCGGGAACCTGATGGCGGCACGCATTGGCGATCCCACCTTACACGGCGGAATCATCGTCAGCGGATGCCCCACCGTGATCATCGGGCAAGTAGGTATGGGGAAAGTGGTCGGTCCGCTGGCGGGGCAGATTGCGGCGTTAAAGGCGGCGGCGAAGAGCGGCGCGGCATTCTGCGAACATTGACACTGAAACGGCGGCCCCGGCGGGGCGGCATAAAGTCAGGGCTTGTAGGCCGGCCGGTCAAAGCGAGTGCGCAGGAACACCGGGGTGCCCTTAAACTGGAGCGGCAGATCGAGATCGTCTCCCTCGGCCACAAATCGAGAGATGGGGCCGAAAAAGTCTGAGCTCTCCTCCGGGGTGCAGGTCGGAATAAAAACGCGGAGGACGCGTGGATCGTAAAAGCGGAAGTAGAGCAAATTCCCGTCGTCATCCTTCACGGTCAGTAATCTGCGCAAATGATCGCGCACCTTCGACAAGGTGGCTTGTGCATTGAAGTAGACTCCCCAGCTTTTCCCCCAACCCTCCTTCATCAGCAATGGTAAAAGCTGCGAGTCCTTCGGGAGCAGCGCGACGTAGGGCGCAACATCCTTCAGTTGGTCGCCGCCGTCGCCTTCATAGAGCGAAAAGTGCTCCACGCCATAAGCTTGGAGAAACGCCGGCAGGCGATCCTCACGCGCCGCGTCAAGGATCGTGAAAACCGGCTCTCCATATCCGTAGAGCAGGGAAAGAACAGTCTTGTGGCGGGGAGAAAAGCCGGCCCATTCCTCAACTGCGGCTCGCAGCTTGAAGGAGCAAGTTCCGGCGGAAATGACGGAATCGAGCCCGATCTCGGCCTCGGCGATCCTGGCGTCGTTGACGAAGGTTCCATTGGTGCTCCCGAGATCCCGGACCCTGCACTTCCCGGCGCGGCATTCTAGCGAGAAATGCGCACCCGACAAATGAGCGTCTTCGTGAATGACGAAGCGAGACTTTTCGGTTCGGCCAAAGGAGACCGCGACGCCTTCGGGCAGGTCGAACTTACGGCCTGCGGCGGGTCCAGCGACGATCTCAACGATGAAAGGCATATTTGATCAAACCCTAATAATCCAGCCGCCGCTCGCTTCGTTTGCCGAAGTCGATCATTCTCGACAGGCGAAATCCCCGGGGAAGCGCGCCCTCCACCACCAGTGAATTCACGGTCATCAGCAATTTGTCGGCTTCGATGCCGCTCGATACTTGCACCCAGTAAGGCAAATCGTCATGGCCGGCTTCATCCGACAAAGAGATTTTAAAATGAAGGTCGCCCTTGATCCCTTTAAAATAGCGTCCCTCAGGGAAATTACTGCTTTCCCGTTGTTCGAAGCCGCGGACGCCGACGGCATCGAAAAAAGTCCTGGCGAATGCGTCGAGGGCGCTTACAGTGGGCAGTGAACCGAGTAAATTCACGAAATTCATGTCATTTTACCAAGATCGCCGGTTGGGCAGGAAGCGTTCCCGGAGCGAATCCGCCAGGCGTTATTTCACGGCCCAGGATGCCGGTCCACTTCGCCGACCAATCCTGCAAAAGCGGGTAATCGGGAAGGATTTTGTTGGGGTTCACGAAGCCCGGAATGCTCTTGGAAGGCGTATACCCTTCTGTTAATTTGGCGCTCTCGACGAAGAAGTCGATATCGCTTTGGGGGCCGAAGGTAGTGCCTTTCATCAGGCTACCGCCGGTGACGGAGCTGCCACGGACACCGACTACGGCGTCGTTGATCCCGCTCGCCTTCAATGCGCTCTGCAACTCGGCTGTCGCTTGTGCGAATTGCGCCTCCGACTTAAATCCCAAGGGCACGGTGCGGATGGCTCCATTGATCGGAGTTGCCTTGCTGACGATCGAGGCGGCTGCTTCGACATCCTCGACGATCTTTGAGGGGCGCGGCTTCGACGCCACGATCTTCTGCCGGGCGGGGGCTGATTCGGAGCTTCCGCTGCCTTCATCGCCACCGACGCTGTAGGTCTTTGGCTTAAGCTTTGGATCCTTGACAAGGGACTCACCTTCCGCGGCCACTGTATTGGCCAGGGCTCCGTAGCCTGCCTGGCGCATGTCGCCGGTTAATTCGATTAGCTGGTGCGCGGCTCCCGCTGCACCTTTTCCAAGCAGGTAGAGCACGACCGCTTCGAGCACAATGCGGCACCAGACGGCGATTGCTTGTGCGAGACGGCGCGCCGCCCTCTCGATTTCGAGCTGCGCCATATCGGAATCGGGGGCGTTCCAGGCGATGGCGATTCCTTGCTGAACAAGGGCGATCACTTGACCGATCCCGTCTTTTACGTATTGCGCCAGAGCCGGGACGCCGGCGAGGAAAAGAAGGTACAAACCGGCGTCGAGTCCCGCTTCCGCTCCGAAGATAGCGCCTGGGACGGCGCCGACGCCAAAGAAAGGCGTTCCCGCCACTGCTCCCCCGGCCGCGCCTGCGAGGGTGGTGGCAGCGAGGAGACGCAGGCTCTCAAGAAGCGCCGGGACCATTGCGCCCAGACCTGTGACGTCGCGTCCGGTCTCCGCCGGCAGGTACTCCGGAAGATAGATGGGGGCGAGCAGGCACGATTCGACGATGCATGCCTCCCGCTCCAATTCGTCAAGAAATCCAAGATCATGGGCAGTGAGCCGCTGACCGGCGGGAGACTGCGGATGGGGGACGCCGGAAAAAAAGAAGTGGTCGGCGGCGGTGGGAGCATGGAACACGCCTGAGCTATCCGGCGCGGAGGGATGAGCCAGATCGCCATCGCCGGTGACGTAGACCTGCCGCCAATTCAGATTCGGCTTCTTAAGGGAGTGCCGTATTATTTTAGAGGACGGCATCGGACAGCCAGTATTATACTCTAGTGATCCGCTATGGCTTATGTAGAAGCAAACCGGTATTTGTACCTGACGACCCCGCTGGGGCCGGACAAGCTCCTTCTAAATGGATTCCGAGGTCACGAAGGCCTGAGTCAACTATTCCGTTTCGAACTGGAGCTGCTGGCGGAGAATTCCATGGCGGTCGATTTCGATAAGTTGATCGGGCAGAAGGTCAGCTTCGGGGTCCAAGGCGCCGATACAACGCGGGCGGCTCGGGACTTTCAGGGGATTGTGATTGAGCTATCACAGGGCACCCGCGATCTGGTGTTCACCTCCTACCGCGCTACGGTGGTGCCGGAAATCTGGAAATTGACGCGCAAGTTTCGAAGCCGCATTTTCCAGCACATCAGCGTACCGGATCTTCTGAAAGAACTGTTCGCCGGATTTGACGTCGCGCCAGAGATTCAGGGCACGTTCGAACCGCGCGAGTACATCACGCAGTATCAGGAGAGCGACTTCGCATTCGCCTGCCGGCTGATGGAAGAAGAAGGGATTTTTTACTTTTTCAGATTCACGAAGGATGCGCATAAGCTGGTGCTGGCCAATACGAGGCCGTCGCATTCCGATATTCCGGGCAATAGCGAACTAACTTACGGCGCGGTGCCGGGCGGGAATCAAAACGAAGAACGGATCATGAAATGGGAAAAGGAGCAATCGTGGGGATCCGGGAAATATACGCTATGGGATCACACTTTTGAGCTGCCGCACCGGCATCTGGATGCCACTCAAATCGTGATCGATACGGTGCAGGTGGGAAAGGTGCAGCACAAGCTGAAGCTGGCGGGAAACGAGGATCTGGAAATTCTGGAGCATCCAGGCGGATACGCGTGGCGTTTCGACGGCGTGAACAAAGCGGGCGGGCTTCAACCGGCGGAACTACAGAAGATTTTTCAAGACAACAAACGTACTGCGGGAATCCGGATGGAGCAGACGGAGATGCCCATGTTGACGATCCAGGGTTCGGGCAATTGCCGGCAAATCACTTCGGGGCACAAGTTCACGCTGCAAGGCCATTTCAACGCTGATGGCCAATATGTGATCGTCGAAGTTTCGCATCAGGCTGTCGAAGGATCGTTCCGGTCGGAGAGTGGAAATGCGGACGAGAATCATTACGGAAATGTATTTTCTTGCATACCGTACGCATTGCCGTATTTCCCGCCGCGGGTGACGGCGCGTCCGTCGATTCCGGGACCGCTGACGGCGGTGGTGGTGGGAGCGGCCGGTGAGGAGATTTTCACCGACATTTATGGCCGTATCAAAGTAAAGTTCATGTGGGATCCTTCCGCGGATAGCACGGACAATTCCTGTTGGGCGCGCGTCGCCTCATCCTGGGCCGGTGCGACATGGGGCAGCATCCACATTCCGCGTGTGGGGCAGGAAGTGGTGGTCTCTTTCGTCAATGGCGATCCGGACCGGCCGCTGGTGACCGGAAGCGTCTATAATCCGGATCAGATGCCGCCCTATAAGCTGCCCGATCATAAGACGGTGAGCACGATCAAATCGCGCAGTTCCAAACAAGGCGGCAAAACGAACTTCAACGAAGTGCGTTTTGAAGATTTGAAGGGCAAAGAGCAGGTGTTCATTCATGCCGAGCGCGATAAAGATGAACGCACGAAGGCCGAATCAAGGGAGTGGGTGGGCGCGAACCGCCATTTGCTGGTGAAGCAGAATCAGAAGGAATCCGTCGGTCAGAACAAGAATTCAAAGGTGGGCGGCAATTATGTTTTTGAAACCGATGGAGACAAGAATCTGGAGACCAAAGGAAATATTCTTGAGAAAACCGGCGGCGATCACAACATCGCGGTGAGCGGGGACCGGAACGAGAAAATCGATGGGAAGCTCTCGATCACGGTGGGCAAATCGACAGAGCAGACCAGCGCCACAAAGTTCGCGCATCAGGCCGGCCAGGAGATTCATTTAAAGTCCGGAATGAAGGTCGTGATCGAGGCCGGCGTGGAGTTAACGCTGATCGGGCCGGGCGGATTCATCGACATCAATGCAACCGGAGTGGTGATTCAGGGAACGGTGGTCTTGATCAACAGCGGCGGCTCAGCGGGGTCCGGCAGCGGATCGAGCCCCACTTCGCCGCAGAGTCCAAAGGACCCGGATCCGCCCGATATCGCCGACGACGGAACCAAGTTCGATAAAATGTGACTTACTGTACCGCGATGGTGACGGGATTCGACGGGAATCCCGACACTGTCATTGAGACCTGAGTGATGCCCGCCGGAATGCTGGTGGGCACCTGGGCGTTCACCAGGTACAATCCCACATATCCGGGCGCCAGACCGGAGAAGCTGGGACTGACATCCACGCCTCCGATATTGACCACCGGGGTGACCAGCGTCTGTAGCAACGGGTTTCCGGGAGTAGGCGTTCCATCGGCGGGCAGGGCTCCATTGACGGCTCCGAGGCCGGTGCAATAGATGGAAATGTACTGTCCGCGGGTGACCGGCTGAAAGTCCGGCCCGCTGGAGGCTGGACCGGCGATCAAGCCCGAGGCCGCGATCAGAATGGAGCCTTGTCCCTGGCCGGAGCCGGTGGTGGTGAAAATTCCCGGTTCATAGCTGGCGACGCTGACGTCCCCGCCCTGCGATGGGACGCCGCCGTTATAGACAATCAGGGTCTGCGTGCCGGTCCCGACTTCCTCGGGAATGAGAGCGTTCACCTGCGTCGGACTGGCGTAATAGATCGGCAGGGATTTCCCTTGGAGTTCCACGTGCGTATTCCCGATCGTGGTTCCGTAGGGCGCGCTGGGAGCCACCGTCCCCGGCCCGCTGAATAAAGCCGACCCTTTCAACGCCACCCAGGCTCCGGGTGTGATCTGTCCCGGCGTGAGGAAATCGTTGCCTGCGCCATTTTCGACGAGTGTAACGGAGGGTACCGCGGTTGCGCCGGCCGCTGGAGTGACCACGGCGCCAGTGGCATTGGTCCCTTCGGTTTGGGTCCTACCGGTAAGGCCACCAGCGGTGCCGCCGGTATAATCGAACATGAACCCCGAGATTGTGACTCCCGTTGCCGGACCGGGCGTGGACCAGGTATAGGTCCAGATTCCGTTCCCTTGCGCGGGCGGCGACAGGGTGTAGTTGGGCGGCAGCGTCAGGCCCGGCACCGTGATGGTGATCGTCGCCGCGCTCGACGCTCCGCCGCCGTTATAAGGCGTGACCTGATCCGGACAGTACGCCTGCACCTGGATGACCTGCTGCGAATTGGCCGGCATCGAGAAATTCTGGGGGTTGCCCGGCTGAATGAACGTCATATACAGGGTCGATCCCGAGATTCCGGCGCAAGGGTTCGAACTGCTCGAATCGGGCTTCAGCTTATCTTCAGCAACGTCGCCCGTGACCGCAGTGTCCACCACCAGCAGCACCGGATTCGATTGAATGGTGCCGTCGCCGAACGACGTTGCCACCGTTCCATACCACAATCCCGGCGCCAACCCGTTCAGATTCGCCACGATGTTCATCTGCACGGAGCTGTTGGGCGGGATGGTCCCGCTGGCCGGAGTCTGCTGCAACCACGGACTCCCGTCCAGAGTGGCCACGGTAGAAGTGTAGGACAAGGGCGTAGCGTTGAAGTTGGTCAGCGTCAGGCTCTGGGTGTTCGAAGCCACCCCGCCTGCCACTCCACCCAGAATCACCGATCCTGGCCATGCCTGCGGCGGCGGAAACTCACCCTGCGGCAAAACCGTCAGCGCGACCACCAGCGTTTTCGGACTGTTGTTAGCCTGGGGCGCGGTGACGATCAGCGTAGCGAAATATTGCCCTGGAGACAGCGCCTGCGGATTCACCGACACGGTGGTGAGCGGAGGAAAGCTTCCGGCTACCGACGTTCCCGCCGTGGGCGACACGCTCAGCCAACTGGAGGAATCGCACGAACCGGTGGACGAGAGAGTGCAGGACGTGATGTTCCAGTTCAAGGAGCCCAGGCCCGAGTTCAGCACGCCGAACGTCTGCGCCCCCGTCGTCCCGCCCTGAGTGACGACAAAGTTCATTCCCGTTTGCGAAAGCACCACCGATTGGGACGCTGCCGTAACCACCATCGTCACCGGCACCACCACCGGGCTTTGGGTGGCGCCCGCCGTGGTGTTCGTAACTGTAATCTGGCCGAAGCAGGTCCCGGCAGGCAATCCGGCTGAATTCGCTTGAAAATTGACGGTCCCGGCGCTATTGGGCGTTGCGCTCCCGGTCCCGGAGGTCAGCGTCAGCCAGGCTCCACAACTGGCGGGTTGCGCGCTGGCCGCGAAGGTCAGAGTCCCGCCGCCGGCGTTCTGGATTTGAATTCCCTGCTGGCTGGCCGGGCTGCCCTGCACAAAGCTAAGCTGCACTTGTGCCGGAGACACTCCCACCAGCGGCGGCTGGCTGGCCGCAACCGTAAGCGTGACCGGGATGGTAATCGACGCAGGCGACGTATTTTGCGCGCTGATTACCACGCTGCCCGTATAAGTCTGGCCCGGCGTCACCAGGCTGGGATTCACAGATACGACCACGCTCCCAGGCGTGGTTCCGGATCCTGGATTTACGGCGAGCCAACTGCCTCCCGAGACCGCGGCCGTGAACGGAGAGGGACCCGGGTTGGCGAAAACGGAGATGCTCTGCGGCTGTGGAACTGTTCCTCCAGCCTGGGCGCTAAAAACCAACCCAGCCGGCGAGGCAGTTAACTGCGACGTCACTGCTCCGATCGTCCCGTTGTAACTCTGTGACTTGACCTGCTGTGTCGACGAACTATCCGTGACCTGCACGGTAAACTGGTACGCTCCGGCCTTTGTCGGAGTTCCGCTAATGGTTGCGGTTGCCCCGTTTGGGTTCAGCGACAATCCCGCCGGCAACGCTCCTTGGCTCACGATCCACACGAAAGGAGCAGAGCCACCGCTGGTAGTACAAGTTGCTGTGTAAGGCGTCCCGATTGATGCGGGCCCCGCCGCCGGGCTGCAGCTCATTGTCATTAACGTCGATACTGAACCCTGATAGCTCTGGGTTTGACTCTGCGAGGAACTGTCGGCCACTTGTACCGTGTAGGTATACGCGCCAGCGGATGCCGGAGTTCCGCTAACGGTTGCCGACGCCCCGCTGGGACTCAAAACCAGTCCCTTCGGCAAAATTCCGGAACTAATCGACCAGGTATAGGGCGCGACTCCGCCACTCGCCGTGCAACCGGCGGAATAGAAACTTCCCACCGACGAAGGACCAGTGGCCGGGTTGCAGTTCAACGTCAACGGCACAATGCTGGATGCCTGATTCACGGTAAGACTCTGGCCCGCGGGATAGTTGAATGTTAAAGTCGCCGATCTGGCGCCCCCCGAATTCGCGGCAACGCTGTATCCGATAGAGGTCGATGAAAAGGTCGTGACTTGCAACCAACCGGCGGATGAATTGGGACCGCCATAGAAGCAGAAGTTATCGGAGAACGAAAAACTGCCTGAACCGCCTGAGGCTGGATAACTCGCCGGATTCGCGCTCGTGATCGTGATCATGCAATTGGAGGAATTCTGATTGACTCCTTGCGTAGCCACCGGAGATCCGTTCACATAGGCGGTGAGATTTCCTGAACGGACTCCACCGGGTCCGTTATCCGCCGCCACATTGATAGTTACCGTCGCAGTACCGCTGCTATTCGGCGTTGCTTCCGTCACCGACGGCGTTATCCACGTGGAGTCGGAAGACACGTAATAGGTGCAGCCTGAGGTCAGGGTAAAGGTGAACGAAACGCTACTCGAACCTCCGGACCCTTGATAAAACAGATTCCCGCCGATGTTCTTCGTGCCGTTAAACGTCGCACTGCCGTTACAAACGATGATATTTTTGTTGGGGGACTGCGCCGCAGCGGTCGCCGCGAACGGCAAACAGGCCAAACTAAAGATGACAAATGAGATTTTGCGCCGGGAGGTCATAACAGGCTCCTTGCTGAAATTCGGTTCGCTTCATCGAAACTGATAAAATAGGCCGACTTCGACCTTCCCAAACACGCCCGTATACTCACCGGTCGGCTTGTAAAGCTTCGCTTCGACGCGCGTTCCCCAGTGTTGGCTGAAGTAATAGCGCACGCCGCCTCCGAAGTTCACCGCGAAATCGGCGGTTCTTTGCACCGGAATCGAGGGTTCGCCGCTGATATAAATTTGGCGGGCCGGATAAACTAAAGCTCCCAGGCCGACCACCAGGTAAGGAACGATGCGGCTGTCGTGGATCGGAATCCGGATGTGGACGCCGCCGTGGAAATCGTTGAACGGCACCCGCGTGTATCCTGGCAGTCCGTCGAAGTTCAACTGCCGCACAATCGGCGGGAAATAGCTGTATTCCACGTAAGGGAGAATCACCGATGTCGCCGCGTAAGTGAGGTTTCCTCCTCCCAATACGCGTGTCGCGTCCAGCCCCTCGGTTATCCCCACAAATCCTCCAGCCTCGAAGCTGCCCGATCGGACCACCGAACTGCTCTGAGCAACAGCTCGCGAAGCGGGGAAAACCAGCAGGGTCAGCAGCATAGGGCATATTTGCCTCATCATGCGGAAACTTTTCAAGATACTACCTCCGTATAGTCACAAGCCGGGATTGGCGAGGCCACCATCGTAAATCAGGATCCAAGTCAAGTCAATCGTTTTGTCACTAGTTAATGCGTAATCTGCTTTTCAAAGGGGACAAACAAAAGCGCCTATTGCCCGTAACCAAGGGATCGTCTGACCTCCGGGGTATCTTCGAGGACACATCGGAAGCCGGTGTTATTTCCCGGCTTATGGCGAAAACGAATCGATATCCGGAGGTGGTCAACCGGGTCGCTATCCCAGGAGCCGCCACGGACAATGTGTTCGTTTCCGGAATTCGGCCCCTGCGGATCGATGGCGGGCAAAGTTTCATAATAGGTGCTACCGTACCAATCCTGAACCCATTCCCAGACATTCCCGGCCAAGTCATACAACCGGAACCGGGGACTGGGATCGAAGCTGCCGACGGGCGCGGTGTAGTCAAAAATATCGCTTCCCTTTTTACCCATAAAGTTCGCTTTGTCGCGGCTATCGGCACTGTTGGCGGGGTAAATTTCGTTGCCGATTCCTCCGCGAGCCGCATATTCCCACTCCGCTTCGGTCGGCAGATGTCCGCCGGCCCACCCGCAGTAGGCTTGGGCATCGTCCCAGCTAACGGACGTGATGGGATCGGTGGTATGGTTTCGCTTGGAATCCCACATAGGAGCTTCGGGCATCTTTCGTTTCTTCTTATCCGCCGCCACAAATCGCTGGTAATCGACAACTTCAACTTCCGTCTTACCCATCCAAAATGCCTTGCTCAACTCAACCTGATGTTGAGGCTTTTCATCCGGTCTGCATCTTTTATCCGAGGGCACGCACCCCATCAGGAACTTACCTGGCGGCAGCCACACATACTCTTCGTGATCCCGAGTGTTATGGAAGGGCACCCCCAGAGCCGGATCGGGCTTCCTGGGAGGAACGAATAAGAACGGACTCGTAATATTCCGTAGGAAATAAATGTGCTGTTTGTGGTCCGAGGCACGCACGACTTCCCGGTCGATATTGTCAAATAAATCCAGCGTGGACGCGACCGGTTGCACCACGTTATCGGAGATCGCCTTGGTGAACAGTCCTACGGAATGACCTTTGGAATCGATGACTTCGCCCGGTTGCGCCGCGGAGGCAAATACTGTTTCTCTATTCAATTGAGGGGGAAGAAGACCCGTCCCTGAGACCTCCGGAACCTGAATATCGACCTTCCACGACGCGTCCAGGAGAACGATCGTCACCGCGACACCCCGCTGGTCCGCCAGATCTTGCACTCGCTTCACCGGATAGGCCCAGTCCCCGAAAACCCAATTGGTTTCGTGGCTTCGCTTGGGATCGAAATTAACCGGGACAATAACATTGCCGTTTTCCGCCTGCACCGCATATCCCGCGTAGTAGAAGAGAAGGCTATCACCCGGCTGGAGGGTTTGCTGGAGAAATTTATCGATATCGTCAAGGCCGTCCTTCGTCACGTTCTGTAGCAAAGTCACGCTGAAGCCCGTCTGACTGAGAGCCAGCCGCAAGGGCTCTACTCCCGCGGCGGCAACCGGGAGCGCCGGGAGAACGCTATATGCGCTATTAGCAACCAGCAGCGCTCTCCTCTGCCCCTTCGCGGCTTGGTCCTGCGCAAACGCGGGAAAGAGAATGAAGGCAATTATAAAAATTCGAGACATTGCAAGAATCATTGCGCTAACGTCCAGGTAAATTCGATATGGCTCAGTGCTCCCTCGCTCTTATTGCGTAAGGAGAGCCGGAAATTGTGGTCCGCCGTCGGCGTCCCCTCGATCTTGACCCCATCCGTGTGAAGCACAATCCGGATCTCGCCAGCGTCGGTGGGCCACCGGGCACAAGCGAGCGATCCGCCGCCCTCGATTACCTTGCCGCCGCCCAGCACAAGCAAACTGTCCGCCGCCAGATTGCCTCGCCAGGTACAGTGATCCTCGCGGACGGTGAACCTGCCCGCGGGTCGTACCGGCGCCGCCGAATCTGCCGCTGGTTTCGGCGTTTCAACCTGCGTCGCCACGGGAGGCGCGGTTGGCGCAGGCTTCGGCTGTTCAACCGGCTCAGCCGGCTTCGTCTGGACTGGCTGAGTCTGAACACCAGCAGGAGCCGTTGTCGCCTTGCCCGACGGCGGATGCACCACGGGAGGAGTCGATGTCTCGACATTCTTCGCGGTGCTCGGAGCAGACCCGGTATCAGTAGGAACAGGAGCAGTTTCCGCCTGTTTTAGGGGTTGCGAAGGCTGTGTCGTGGCGACCTGCTTAGGAGGTGCCTCCGAAGTTCGCACTCCCGGACGAAATATGATTCCAGCCCCTATCGCCAGTACCACCACAACCGCCGCCCCGATCAATGCCAATTTATGCCGCAGCCAAAATGCTTCCTCTGGCCTTTCCGCAGGACGAATTTCCGGCGCAGGTATTGCCTCCACCACGGCCTGCCGGCGCAACTGTTCGAGGCGCGTGCGCTCTTCGAGCGCCTTGCCAGCCTCCTTGGCGCTCTGCATCAGCCGCTTCACATCCGGGTGATCCTGAAAATGTTTCGGGGCGCCCTTCAGCAGTTCGATCGCTCCCGCATGATTCCCATCCGATAGAAGCTTGCCGGCATGCGATAGGAGATTGTGCAGCTCAAGCTCTCTATTAGCCCGATCCAAATCTGTCCCGATCACCGCGATCCCGGGAAACTCCCGCGAAAGCTGTTGCAGTACCTCGATCGCCTTTTCCGGATTTCCACTTTGGAGATGCGCGGCAGCTACCTTTCTCCGCTCAGCGATCGTCAGGTCGCGCATTTCGGATCGCAGCCGCTCCGCGACCGCCTGGGCTCTGATTTCCGATGGATGGAGCCGGCATAACCCCTCGGCTTCGCCAAGTGCGCCGCGAATATCCCCGATTCTCTTCAGCTTGTCGATGCGATTGAGCGCGATTTGAATGAACTCTTCCTCCTTCGCCGCAAGAGCCGCCTCCGCGGCTTTCAGGATCTGCGCCAATTCAGGCTGCCCCGCATGATTCTCGGCGGCGATTTTCAGCGCCGCAATGCTTGCCGGCAGGCTTTCTGGCGATTTCAGCACCCGGTGCTCGATTTCGCGCCACAGGCCCTGCCAAATCCCTTCCTTGCCGAAATCCGCTCGATTTTTCGCAAGTTCGGCCACAGCTAGCTCAAACTCGTCGCGAGAAACCGCCTCCCGGACGCGGAGTTCGAGTGCGGCCAAAGCCGCTCGCCGCCTTTCGCGATCTTCTAGAGCCGCAGCCGCTTTACGCGCCAAATCGAGCATTCGCGGCAGCTCAGGCTCATTCGGATGGCGCAATTGCGCATTCTCAATCAGCGCCGCAGCTTCGCGCGGCCGGTCGCCCGAAAGCAGCGCAGCGTAGTCTGCCTTTACCTTCTCCAGGGCCTTGGCGTTTTCGTTCTGCTCGCGCTCGAACAGAATATTGCGCCGGCACTGCTCCAGCCCTGGCTCGCTACCGAATTTTTTCAGAGCGCCGTCCACCACCCGCAGCGCTTCCTCATATTTCCCTGCCTGCCGACGTAAATTCGCTTCGGCAACACTCTCGATAATGGCCTGCTGACGCTGATAGCTCGCGGCGAGGCTCTGCGCAGTTTCCTTCAGGCGCTCCATTTCACTGTCGCCTGGAAATGAGCGCAGTCCCTCATCCAGAATTTCGATCGCCCGCTCGAATTGCTTCTCTCTAATCAACGCGCGCGCGGATTCCTCAAATCGCTGATCGGCTGCCTGGCGGACCTGCGCCGCGGTCCGCTCATGGATCTCAACCAGAAGCTCTGCGACGCCAGGCTCTTCCGGGAGATCTTTCTGAAGCTCCAGAACCAATGCCTCGGCTTCCGCAATCCGCCCGCTTTCGAGCTCCGCCCTGGCCTTCGCCAGCTTCTCCCGCTCCCGTTGCGCACTCTCCTGCTTTTCCCGCTCCCTTTGAACCCGCGTCGATTGTTCCTCTAGCTGCCCCAGCACCAGCTGCAATTCCCCGCGAGCCGGAAATCGCCGCAGCGCGCCCTGCAAACCTCGAATCGCCTCGTCGAACTTCCCTTGTTCCGCTAGTCCCCGGCTCAGTTCGAGTGCCGACTTCACGGCGGCTTCTTCTTCATGCTTCGTCTGCGCGGCACGAATCGCGACCCGCACCCGCACCAGGATCACGTCCCCGGGAAAGCGCCGCAGTCCCTCATCGATCAGCCTCAACCCAGCCTCGAATTCGCTCTCTTTCGTCAGCGCCCATGCCTTCCGCCCGATCGCTTGCGCCTCCACTTCTTGTTGCCGCGCGTCGTTTTGCTTCACCGCGAAGGAATGAAGCTCGCCCAGCGTCGGATCGTCTGGAAATTCCAGGCGCAGCTTTTCGAGTAAGCTGACAGCCTCCGAAAATTTACTCGCTTGCAGCAGCACGCGTGCGCTCGAAATACCTTGGGAGAGCTGTTCATTCAACTGCGCGGCTGCCTGCCGGCGCGTGATTTCGCTGATCTTTTTCAGAATTTCCGGATCGTCGGGACACGCTCTGTGGAGATCCCGCAGCAGCGTTACCGCCTGCTCATAGCTCCCGCTATGCATCAGATCGTCGGCGGAGGAAAGCCCCACTTCAAGCTTCCGTCGACGGTCCTGCTCGTCCGTTTGTTCCTGAATCTGCCGGATCAGCAGCTTCGCCGCTTCACTTTCTGGATCGGCCGCGGCGGCTTCGGACGCGCGCATCAGCGCGTTCGTCATGTTCTGGGCGCCCAGGTCCTGCACGGCCTGCGCCAGCAGGGATTGTACCCGCTGGTGCCGCTCCTGCGCACGCCGGACTCTCTCGATCGTGTTCTTTACCGAAGTATTTTCCGGATCCAGCCTTAGCGCGGTTTCTAGAAACTGGGTGGCCGCTTCAAACCGCCTCTTTTGAACTTCCGATTCGGCCGAGGCAAGCAGACTCTGCACGCGCGGCTTGAGCTCCTTCTCACGCGCCAGCTTGCGAATCTTGTCACGCCACCGCCGCGCCTCCTCGTTGAACGGATCCAGCTCCAGCATTTGACGAACGGTGATTTGCGCCTGCTCAAATTTTTCTTCCCGAATCAGGCTCTCGACAATCTTCTTCAGGTCGGCGGCCCGGTCCTTGCGCAGCCGCTGAAGAATAGGTTCGCTGTCGAAAACGACGTCTTCAAGGGATTGATACCGGTCCTCGCGATTTCGCGTCAGCAGGCGTCCAATCAGTTGCTCCAGCTCCGGCGGACAATCGGCGCGGAGCGTGCGAATCGGCGTCGGCTCCGCCGTCGTGATCCGGTACATGATCGACGCGTCGTCGCCAGCCTTGAACGGATTCTGGCCGGTCAACAGCTCGTAATAAACTACGCCGAACGCCCAGACGTCGCACAGTGCGTCGTACTGGCAGCCCGCGAATTGTTCCGGCGCCAAGTACATCAGCGTGCCCAGGATGAAGCCGCTCTTGGTCAGATGCGGCTGCGCTTTGGACGTGAGACGCGCGATCCCAAAGTCCATGATCTTTACCATGCCCCCGGATAAAAGCATGATATTGGCCGGTTTCACATCCCGATGCACAACCCCGTGATTGTGCGCGAAACTCAAACCCTGCGCCACCTGGTTCATGATCGTCATCACTTCGAGCACGGAGAGATTGGAGTCCTCTGAGATGACGCGCCGTAAATCGCGCCCCGCCAGATACTCCATCACCAGGTAGTGCGTGCCCTGCCACACACCAAATTCGTAAATGGTGACGATGTTGGCGTGATTCAAATTTCCCGCCGCCGTCGCCTCCACGCGAAACCGGTCTATGAGTTCCGCGTCGCCCGCATCATTCAAAGTTTTGATCGCGACCTCGCGGCCCACTTTAGGGTCGTAGGCCTTGTAAACACGGCCAAAGCCTCCGTGGCCGATTTCGCCTAAAACTTCATATTCTGCGACACGCTCTGACATTTGTTATGAAAACCGCAGGCGCCAACCGATGTTCGATGACCCATTATTCTAACAGGATGCCAGGGAGCCCGTGCTCGCCAGGAATTACACAACGCATCGCCGATTTCAAATGCAGCGTTTTTATGAATCCGTCCAAAAAAAGCGCGCGGGTTCTAGCTTCCCGGCGTCATGATGTGGGCCGTCGATGTGCCGGCATTCATGATCCACACGCCGCCCTGCTTCGGACTGTCGGGTAATCCGGTGGACTGGGTGGTGGCGCCCGGTATCGCGATGGTAACGTGTATGCGAGCGTGCTCCTGGTCGGGACCGTTCATGTCGTACCAGACCGATCCGTATTCAGGCTTCACCCGGGTTCCATTCGCCTCGGCCCCATCAAGCGCCGCCTGGCGAGCGGCCTTGTCAGTCATGGCTTCGAATTTTCTGTTTTGAGCGACCCGATCCAGATTGGCGACGCTGGTGCACTGCACCGCGAACGGCTGCCTGCCAGGTTCTCCCGAGCGGTCGTAGCAGACCAGGCGGTTAGTACCCTTCTTGAGCGTGTCATAAGTGGAGTCGGTTTTCCATTTGATGACCGTCGCACCTTCGCGCATCTGACGGGGTGCAGCCGCTAAGGCCCGGTCAATATCAGGTGCGGTCTGCGCGACCGATGCGGTCGAAGCCGCCAGCATACTCACAACAATCGGGATGATCCGTTTCAATTCCAGTCTCCGTTCCATTCGCAGTGATCTCTTTCTGCTCGCGCCGACAGCATACGACCAGCAGACACGACGGGTTCCAAACCAGCCCAGCGCCCCAAGACAAGGTTACAATACATCAAAACGCCACCCCGTTTCCATAATTGGATTGTGGATGTTCGCCGATGGATTACGCGCCACTCGGGCATGGCGTAGAAAGTAAATTCTATCCTAAAGCTATGCGACGTCCGCCCGATCCTCAACTACTTGGTTTCCTCGAAGCCTACGACCGCCCCATCGCCGACCTCGCGCTCTCCCTCCGCGAAATCATCCTCGAAGAAGTGCCTGACGCATCCGAATCGATCTATCAGGTCTATACCGTCGCGATCTGGTTCGGCTTCAGCGGAAAAATGAAGGACATGTTCTGCTACATCGCGACCAACGCGCGCCATATCAATCTCGGCTTTCCGCGAGGCTCGACGCTCCCCGACCCGAATCGCGCGCTCGAAGGCGGCGGCAAGGCCATGCGGCACATCAAATTCACCACTCAGCACGATCTGGAGCGGCCTTTTGTGCGTCGTTATATCCGCGCGTCCATCGAACAGTTGGAAGACGCGTCCACGGGAGGAACCGGCAAGAGCGTCGTCAAAAGCTTAGGCAAGAAACCCTCGAGCAAGAAGCGTTCGATCAAGCGCACTCCGCGCGAGATGAAAAGCCCAAACCATTCGCGCTAGCCGCTCGGCGCTATCGCCTGGTATTTCATCCCAAAACTGGCCGCGTGGTCACTTATAAAGCTTTTTAGCGGCCGCCGCGCCCTGGGGGTGGCGGCATCTGCTCTTTGGGGAGGCGCGGAATCATGTGGTCCAGGTTGGCGATTGTCCAGACCATCGACGCGATCTCCGTAGCCGCCTGCTTCACATCCTCCGGCACGATGCGTTCGTAGGTATCAAGCTGCGTGTGCCAGGTGAAGCTTTGGTATTCGATGGGATCCTGTTGCAGGCCGATGCCGGGCAGGCCGGCAGCGTTGAAATTCGTACTGTCCGTGCCTCCGGTGGCGCGGCTGGTTGTCGCGGTGGCCACTCCCGCTTTCCAATCCTGGAAGGGAGCCAAAGCGGCAGTGATAATATCGGCGGCCTCGGCGGGACCGAAAATACTGGCGCCGCGAACGCGGCCCGTACCGGAATCGATATTGAAATAGCAGTCCAGCTTGGCGTATTCGGGCTTAGGATCCTCGAAAGTTCCGAAGTGCTGCTTGACGTATGCGGCCGATCCCAGCAGACCTTCTTCTTCACCCGACCAAAGGCCGATCCGGATGGTGCGGCGCGGCTTGAGGCCCAACGCCTGAATGATGCGGGCCGCTTCCAGCATCATCGCGGATCCGATAGCGTTGTCGGTGGCGCCAGTGGCGGAATGCCAGGAATCGAGGTGTCCGCCAAGCATCACAATCTCGTCGGCTTTATCCGTTCCCAGAATTTCCCCCACCACGTCGTAGCTGGTTGTGCCCTTCGGATAGGTCTCATTCACGATGTCGAATTCCAGTTTAACGTCGTCCCCATCGGAGACCAGCCGCTCGATGCGGCCGTAATCGTCGTTGCGGAGAACCACCGTAGGCACGGCTTTCGCGATGTCATACGTCCGATTTTGAAACGCGCGGATGAGCCCGTGATCCATCGCGGCATCGTTTACGCGCACCACGGCTCCCTCCTTGACCAGAAACTGGTCGAAGGCCTCGGCGACCTGCGCGCCGGTCATGCGGGTGGGATCGGGCGCCGGCGGCGCGCCGCGTCCGCCACGTCCTCCGCGTCCGTTGCCGTCGCGGCGTAAAGGCTGCGGCTCAAAATTCACCGGGACCACCGCGGCTTTCCCAACCATTACGATTTTTCCATGCAACGTTCCGCGTAACGGCGCGATCCCGGCATCAAACTCCGCTTGCGTGGGCGGCAGGAATCGCGGACCCGCCGGACCGCGGCCGGCAGCAGCGTCCTCGCCGGCGGGAACAGGCGGACCGTGAGGAATTTCCACTTCAATGACGGACGCCGTGACCGGACCCTTCGTCGAAGGCGTCCAACTGAGCACGCGGAACGTCAGATCGCCATGTATCGGCGTCACCATGTAGCCGGCAGCGCGCATGTTGAGCCATCCCGGATGCCCGAAATCCCACGGCTCCAGGTGGGCGTTCTTGAAACCCCATTCCGTCATCTGCTGAACCGCCCAGTTGGCCGCTTTTTCGAAATTAGGGGAGCCCGTGAGCCGAGGCCCGTATCGATCCGCAAGCATATGCAGCGTGTGCATGCTCTGCGAGTGCTCCAGTTCTTCCGATTTAATGCGGTCGTATGCCGTCTGGTCGATTTTGACCTGTGCCACAAGAGGACCGGCCAGAAGCAGTATCCGCAGCGTATTTTTCATGTTTGAATAGGTATACCACACCTCTACACTTCCGAACTATGATGAGAAAGCGCGCTTCGGAGGTTTAATGACACTGCCCCATCTTCAGGGTCCATGTTGAACGTTCTATTCCAAAATGCGGCCCGTGGGCGTTCGGTATTTTCAACCTTTCGCCACCTGGGCGCACTCGGACTCTTTTTTCTCACCATTCTCGACAGCTCTCCGGTGCCGACCTTCGGTGGTCCCGATATCTTAGTCGCGCTCCTCGTTGCCACCCGCCGCAACCCGTGGTACGAGTACGCCATCGTCGCCACCGTCGGATCGACCATCGGAGCCTACATTACCTTCCGCCTCGCTCGCAAGGCCGGACAGGCCTACCTCGACAGTAAATTCGGACAAGCAAGAGTGGCCCGATTTCTGGGGGTATTCAAGAAGTGGGGAACCGGGACGCTGGTCGCCTCCAGCGCAGTTCCCTTCCCTTTTCCGACCAGCCTGGTTTTCGCGGCGGCAGGCGCTTCGGAATATCACCTGGGCCAATTCCTCGCCGTCGTCGCCATCAGTCGCGGCGCCCGCTACACCGTAATTGCTCTGCTCGCCGATCTTTATGGGCGCAGCCTCGTCCGCATCTTTCGGCATCCCACGCAATATTGGGGCTGGTTCCTGTTGTTTACCATCGCCGTCGTCGTTTTAATCGGAGCCGGAATCCTTATCAATAAGCGATTCGT